>NZ_JACJEP010000011.1:25122-135717 GCF_014164135.1 Pseudoalteromonas sp. SG45-1 | reverse complement strand
GTAGGTAATGCGCAAGCAGTTTTAGCCGGAATGGATGCAATGATTGCTGTAGTTGACAAAAAACGTGCGGAGTTGGGTGCAGTTCAAAACCGTTTCCAATCAACTATTCGAAACCAGTCAAACATCTCAGAGAACTTATCTGCCGCTAAATCACGTATTCAAGATACTGATTTTGCACAAGAAACAGCTAACTTAACTAAGATGCAGATCTTACAACAGGCTAGTCAAACAATTTTAAGCCAAGCAAATCAGCGTCCACAAGCAGCGCTATCGCTTTTAGGTTAATTGATTTGAACTATGAGCCACTTTAGACTAAGCAAATAGGTCAAATGTGGCTTGTAGTCTTATTATATGTTTCGAGGGTAGCCGAGATGATTGATTTAAACTCTACACAAAAAACGATAGATGGGCTTAGTGTTGTAAATACATCTATTACTAAAGATGCAGTAAAAGAAGAAAAACTTGAAAAGGGCACTGATTTAGCAGCAAGAAAAGCTATTGATTTAAAAAATGCTCAAAATCTTGAAGATCAAGAAAGCAAAAAAGATAAAGATCTGTTTGTCGAAGTAAAAGAAAATTTAGAAAGGCTAAATGAGTATATCCCGGTAACATCGACCAACTTAAGGTTTGAGTTTGATGATGGTGGAGATCTTCCTATTATTAAAGTACTTGATAAAAGTAACGATGAAATAATAAGAGAAATCCCTACCGAAGAGTTCAGGGAAATAGCTAAAGCTTTGGACGAATTTGCCGATAGACTAACTAATAAAGGTTTACTGTTTAATAAAACAGTTTAAGCCGTTTCAGCTATTTAGGATTATATTATGCCTCTTATTACATCTGCGGGTATTGGTTCAGGTCTTGATTTGGAAAGTATTATTTCGGCTTCAGTTGATGCTGAAAATGTACCTAAAATGAATGCATTTGCAGCGAAGGATGAGGCGCTTCAGGTTGAATTATCAGCAATTGGTGAAGTCAAATCGGCAATGTCTAAACTTCAAGATACAATTGAAAAATTAGCAGACCCTGATAATTTCAACAAACGGATTGCAAGTATAAGCCAACCAACAAGTGATGATGGAGATCTTATCTCTGTTACTCCTACATCAGACATTTCTCCAGGTGATTTTAAAATTGAAGTATTAGAGATTGCTCAGGGAAGCCGCGCATTATCTGAAGATGGATTATTTGCTACTAATGAAGACGTTGTAAGCGCTTCAGGCGGTACGTTATCCTTTTCAGCAGGCCCAGATAAAACTTTCGATTTAACCTTGGATGCAGGTGCTACTCTTTCTGATTTGCGTGATGCGATAAATAGCTCTGATAGTAATTTTGGTGTCACAGCGAATATTATTAATACGGGTTCAGAAGCCAAGCTAGTTTTGACTTCTACAGTAACAGGCACTGGAAACGATCTTGTTATTACTAATGATAACGCTGAACTTGATAGTGTATCCACTGTAGCAAATGGCGGTGGTGCTGGCGGTATTGGTATAGCGGCAGAAAATACCGCAAAAGATGCAATTATTAAAGTTGACGGCATTACCATAACGAACGATACAAATACGTTTAAAGATGCTGTTCAGGATATGACTATCACTGCTAAACGTCAAAGTATTGACGGGGAAACGGCCAAACTCTCAGTTAATGTTGATAGAGAAAGTGTAACAGAGCTAGTTGATGAGTTTATCGCCAATTATAACAACCTAATTGGACAGATAGGGTTGCAAACACGGATCGGCAAGCCCTTAAATAGTGATTCTACGATCAGATCATTCGATTCTCAGCTGGTTAATGGTTTATCAACACCATTATCAGACGCAGGACCATTTACTAGTATTTTTGATATTGGTTTAGGGATTGATAAAGACGGTTACATAGAAAAATCATCATTGGTTCGTAGCTTGAATGACGCTATAGATGAAAACTACGATAATATTGGCAAGGCTTTTGCTGGTGATAATGGTATAGCTAAAAAACTGGAAAGTTTGTTAGATAATTATGTTAATTCTGACGGAATCATGAAGCAACGCGAGAATAACTTAAACTCTCAGTTAGGTGATTTAGAAGACGATGTTGAAAATCATCAGTATCGAATGGAATCTTTGGAAGCGAGACTTCGTGAACAATATGCTGGCTTAGATGTATTACTTGCACAAATGCAATCTACTCAAAGTTATTTAAGTGCTCAGTTGGCAAGCCTTCCAGGGTTTACACGTTCAGACAGTTAAGTATAAAAATTGAATTAGCAATAATATAAGAAGGTGAGTTATGTACAACGCTAGAGTAAAAAATTATCAAAAAGAAGCCCTCAAAACTCGTGTTGCAGGGGCTGACCGTTATGAAATAATCCAAATGCTAATGTCTGGTGCCATAGAAAAAATGGTCCTTTCAAAAGTAGCTATCGATAAAAAACACTTTGAGGCAAAAAGTGAACATTTATCTAAAGCTTCAGCAATAATTTTGGCACTAAGAGATTGTTTGGATTTTGAAGCTGGTGGTGAAGTAACTGAAAACCTGTATGCTTTATATTCATACATGATTGACCGTTTAATTGATGCAAGTGTAAAAAATGATGTAAACATAGTAGATGAAGTTTCAAACTTATTAAAAGAAATAAAATCTGCATGGGATGCAATTCCTGTAAATGTTCGTCAGCAGGTATTAGCTTCAAATGGAAACCAGGCGACTGCCAATGCAGGCTAATGCGGGTAAATTAGCTGAGTTGGTTGATGCGATGGAGGTAGAGTTACAAAATTCTAATGAAATGGAGGCTCGTGGGTACCTTAATGAAATTGACCAAATGTTAAAAAAGTTAACTAATGAAGAGTTAGCTGCTGAAGAACACTCATTTAATTTATTAAATGAGAGATTGATCGAGATAAATATAGTTTATACAAAACACCGTGATGATATAAAAAAACAGTTATTCCAGTTTAAAACCAACTCCAAAAAACTTACAGCTTACTCAAAATAACTCATATCATTGGCATTTTAATTGCTTTGGGTTAGTTTAAGGATATATTCGCAATAGTGAAACTAACTTATGACAAACCAGCAAGAACAAGTCCAATCGTTACTCATAGAAACTGAAAAATCAATTCAAGACAATCATGAA
This sequence comes from Pseudoalteromonas sp. SG45-1, assembly GCF_014164135.1. Lineage (NCBI taxonomy): Bacteria > Pseudomonadati > Pseudomonadota > Gammaproteobacteria > Alteromonadales > Pseudoalteromonadaceae > Pseudoalteromonas > Pseudoalteromonas sp. SG45-1. The sequence continues at coordinate 132,599 of NZ_JACJEP010000011.1, read as the reverse complement.
CAAAAGCTGCGTGAGCTTAAGTTTGCGGATGAAGCAAACTATCGTTTTAGTAAAAATATAGAAGCTTTCGATAAATATTATCCTGATATTGCTAAGTCTATAGCAGAATATCAAATTCGCGATGATTTCTGTATTCATGTTACTAAATCAGGTCACGGAAACTTTATCCCTAGAGGCGAGAATGTACCTTTATATAGCGATAATCCTCTAGTGCAGACAAATCAACAAATAGAAAAGTATACAAAAAAAGCAACTTTTGGGCGTACTGATTATACAGGGACGCAAGAGTGGGAAAGTGATGACTCTCGTTTGCACATGCAGTATATGCAGCGTTTAAGTACAGTTTTAAGTAAAGTTGGTACCAATAAATTCACTCCTATTTCTTCATTACCAAAACATTATCCAACAGCTTTAATTTTTGGTGTTGGCTTGGGATATCATATACCGGCGCTATTAAAAGAACATTCTTTTGATTACATGTTTATCTGCGAGCCTGATTTAGAATTATTTTTCGCTAGTTTATATTGTATTAATTGGTTTGAAATTATTGAGTTTTTTGATAGTCAAGGTGCCTGTCTATTCCTTAGTTTAGGTGTGAATTATGATGAGTTTTTTGATGAAATATATAGGATAGCTAATGAATTAGGCTCTTTTAGCGCAATAAATAGCTTTTGTTATCAGCATTATCCTTCGCAAAAAGTAAACGAACTAATTAAATCTTTTTTTGATAATTATTATCAATTACAACAGGGTTATGGCTTTTATAATGATGCAATAACAGGGTTGGCTCATGTTATTAAGAATATAGAAAAGAAGGCTGATTTTTTATTTTCTTCACCTGAAAAAATGAAAATGCTAGCAGATACTCCGGTATTTGTTGTTGGAAACGGGCCATCGTTAGACAACGCGATTGAATTAATCAAAGCATATAAAAATAAGGCAATTATTTTTGCTGCAGGTACCGCCTTACAAAGTTTACTTAAAGTTGGGATTGTTCCTGATTTTCATGTTTTAGTTGAACGCACAAAGGCAACTTACGATATTTTGAAGCTCGTTGAGCCCGAGCAGGGATATAACGATTTAAACCTTCTTACCGTCGACGTTATGTATCCGGATGTTTTAGATTTGTATAAATGGTCGGGCGTTGGATTGAAGGGTCCTGAAGCTGCCACTGCTTTTATGTCTCTTTACAGTTTTATTATGTGTGGCAAGCAAGTATCCGAGCTACCTGCTAGTGGTCCATTTGTTTCAAATACCGCTTTTTCTTACGCTTTGACGCTTGGCTTTAAGCAAATATATTTAATAGGTGTAGATAACGGATACACTTTAAATGGTAAAACTCATTCAAATTTATCAATATACAACGATACAGAGCTCAAGGCGCTTGAAGGCGCTAGCATTAGGTTCGATGGTAATTTTGATAATGATGTAATGGCCACTCCACTTATGGCAATGTCAAAAACTAGCTTTGATCGATTAATTTCGGCTTTTGCAAAAAACATAAGCGTATTTAATGTTGGTGAAGGTGCTAAATTAAGAGGTGCGGTACCCATTCGTGAAGGTGATTTGTTGCTTAGCGAGGTGATCGAAGATAAAGCAGAACTTATTGAGTCTATAAAATCGCATTTTTTCGCTCCAGTTGATGGTAGTCAAATAGAGGAGGTTCTTAATTTTGATGAATTTGATGAGCTTTGCGATTATATTTATAATATCGGTATGAGAGAGATAAATTCTCGAGATGCAGCTAACGCAAATTTAATAGCTCAACAACGCGTTGTTTTCGCTTACAAAAAATCAAAAACACCTCATCTATTCCAGCTCCTCAAAGGAACAATGCATTACTTCCATTGTGTTATTGTTTCTCTTTTATATCAATTTGAAGAAGAGCAAGAAATGCTAGTATATTTTAATGAAGCACATAAACTTTGGCTTGAGTTTGTGTTAGCAGCTAAAGCTGACTTCAGAGAAAATTGGAAGTCAAAATGTGATTGGACAAAACCTGAATATCAAAAGAAGGCTTAAGCTTTTAAGATATTGATTTATCATGGGTACTTATCTTTTTGCGTTTTTAAATTTAGAAGGAATGGACTGTGATGCTAAACTTGTTAAAGCGCTCATTATCTCTATTTAACAGTGATTTAATACAATTTGAGCATGAGCTGGCCTCTGAAATTTCAACCTCCCGTTTCCTGATTTTAGGTGGGGCAGGGACGATAGGGCAAGCTGTTACTAAAGAGGTTTTTAAAAGGTCCCCCTTAAAACTTCATATTGTTGATATAAGTGAGAATAACCTTGTTGAACTCGTACGTGATTTACGTTCATCGATAGGATATATAGAGGGAGATTTTCAAACATTCACACTTGATATTGGCAGTGAAGAATATGATGCATTTTTTAACGCAGATGGTGGTTATGATTATGTTCTTAATTTGTCCGCTCTCAAACATGTCAGAAATGAAAAGGATCCTTTCACGCTGATGCGCATGGTGCGCACAAACATATTAAATACTGAAAAAACCTTACAACAATGTATCGGAAAAGAAATAAAAAAGTATTTTTGTGTTTCTACCGATAAGGCTGCTAACCCTGCAAATATGATGGGGGCATCAAAAAAAATAATGGAAATGTTTGTCGCTAAGGCAAGTGAAGATATTAATGTTTCGATGGCACGATTTGCAAATGTAGCATTTAGCGACGGCTCTCTCCTTTATTCATTTAAACAACGTATTGAAAAGAGGCAACCTATTGTTGCTCCTAACGACGTGAAGCGTTATTTTGTGACTCCTGAAGAGTCAGGTCTGATATGTTTATTTTCTTGTTTACTTGGAAGTAATGGTGACATTTTTTTCCCTAAATTAAATGAAGATATTCATTTATCGACGTTTTCTTCGATAGCAGAACTTTACTTGAAAGAACGTGGATTTAAGGTAAAACAATGCTCAACTGAAGATGAAGCTAGAGCATTGATCTCTTCGCTTCCAAGTAAAGGGTACTGGCCTTGTTTATTTACTCATAGCAATACGACAGGAGAAAAAGATGTCGAAGAGTTCTTCACTGATGAAGAGCAGTTAGATATGACGCTTTTCGATAGTCTTGGTGTTATTAAAGATTCTTTGGAATATGATGTTAAAAAGTTGAGTGAATTTACAAGAAAAATAGATCTTCTGTTAAAAAGCCAGTGTTGGACGAAAGACCAGATACTAGCGCTTTTTTTTACGTTACTACCTGAGTTTGCACATCAAGAAACTGGAAAATATTTAGAAAGTAAAATGTGATATGGCTGGCATGATTATCAATCAATTAATAAACTTTATTCAAGAATATTATAGAACAAAAGACTTTATTCCTTTGCATGCTCCTGTGTTTGAAGGTAATGAACGCAAGTACGTTCTAGATACATTAGATTCAACCTTTGTTTCTAGTGTTGGTGCTTACGTTGATGAGTTTGAAAAAAAAATCACTGATTACACAAAGGCTGGTTATGCGATAGCTACTGTTAATGGTACTGCCGCATTACATACAGCGCTTTATCTTAGTGGAGTTAAAGCAGGTGATTTAGTTATAACGCAAGCGCTCACTTTTGTAGCTACATGTAATGCTATTTCTTATTTAGGTGCCGCACCTGTGTTTGTTGATGTAAATCGAGAGACGCTTGGTTTATGTCCTCAGGCATTATTAAATTACCTCGAAGAGTATTGTGAAGTTAGAGATCAAGTTTGCTATCACAAAAACGGTGCCCGTGTGAGAGCAGTTGTTGTAATGCATACATTTGGTCATCCCGCGAAAATTATTGAATTAAAAAAAGTATGTGAATGTTTTTATATTGAATTAGTTGAAGATGCCGCAGAAAGTTTAGGTTCCCTATATAAAGGTCAACATACGGGCACTTTTGCAACAATGTCAGCACTGAGTTTTAATGGAAATAAAGTGATTACTACCGGGGGAGGTGGGATGATTTTATGTAACGAGGAGGGGGCAGCTAATCGCGCAAAGCATATAACTACAACTGCAAAACAGCCTCATCCTTATGAATTTTATCATGATGAAATTGCCTTCAACTATCGTATGCCCAATATTAATGCAGCTTTAGGGTGTGCTCAACTAGAACAATTAAATGGTTATATTAAAAATAAAAGAGCATTGGCGTCACTTTATCAATCGGAATTAATTTCAAGTGAATTGGAGTTCGTCGTTGAGCCATTAGGCGCACACTCAAATTATTGGCTTAACGCCGTGATATGTCCTTCAAAACAATACCGTGATGAAATGATTGCGCACACTAATCAAGCAGGAATTATGACCAGACCGGTATGGCAACTGATGCACACACTACCGATGTTTAAAAACGCATTACGAGGCCCCTTAGTCAATTCAATTAATTTGGCTGATCGATTAGTGAATATTCCAAGTTCTGTGTTCGATGTGAGAGGCCTCAAATGAGAAGGATTGGTATTGTAACTGGCACAAGGGCTGATTTTGGGTTGTTATGTCGAACTATTTTATTACTTCAAGGTAAATCAGATATTGAAACAGTTGTTTTTGCCTGCGGAACGCATTTATCGCCCGAATATGGATTAACAATAACTGAGCTTGAAGAATCAGGTATCAAGAATATCATTCCAATCGAGATGTTATTGTCATCGAACTCAAGAGTTGGGGTAGCGAAATCCACAGGCTTAGCCACCATCTGCTTTGCGGATGCATTTGCCAGTCATAATTTAGATTGTTTGTTGGTACTTGGTGACCGTTTTGAAATATTTGCAGCAGCCCAAGCTGCTTTGTTTCTTGGTGTTCCTATCGTACATATTCATGGTGGGGAAGTGACCGAAGGGGCATTTGATGAAGCCCTTCGGCACAGTATTAGTAAGATGGCGAGTATTCATTTCCCTGCTACTGAGCCTTTCGCTAAACGTCTAATGCAATTAGGGGAGCAACCTAGTCAAATTTTTGTCATCGGCGCACCTGGTATCGACAACATTGTTCATGCTTCAAAAGCAAACGATATAGATTTACACGATGTTGTTACATTTAAAAATTTAGAGGCTCCTCTTTTTCTTGTTACTTATCATCCGGTAACTAGAGGTGATGCAAAAGAGAATGACATTAACCCCTTATTAAATATAATTAGAGAACGAGACGATATTAATTTTCTTGTCACTTACCCAAATGCAGATGCCGAAGGCGCATTGATGATAAAACTGTGGCTTGAGTTGGAGAACTTAAATAACGTAATCCTCTATCCTTCGCTCGGTTTTAAGCGCTACTTAGCTGTAATGAAACAAGCAGCTTGTGTGCTAGGAAACTCATCAAGTGGTTTAATTGAAGCTCCTAGTTTTAAGATCCCCACGATAAATATTGGCACTCGTCAAAAAGGTCGGCCTAAAAGTTGCAGTATTATTGATACGAGTATGAACGATATTGCATTAATGAATGCGATTGATAAAGCCCTAGATACTGACTTTATTTTCCAATGCACACAGGCTATTAATCCCTATGGGGAAGGCAATGCATCTGAAAAAATCGTTAAAATATTGAGTGAGGTTGATTTGAGCGACTGCCAAAGTAAGCCTTTTTATGACAGAGATAATACATGAGCCAAAAAACATTAATTATTGCTGAAGCTGGAGTTAATCATAATGGCAATGAACAGCTGGCTCTTGAGTTGGTTAGGGAAGCTCATCGTGCCGGTGCAGATGTGGTTAAGTTTCAGACCTTTAAAGCAAAGAATATTGTAACCTGTGAAGCGGCCCAGGCAAGTTATCAAAGCACTAATATTGGCCTGGTTGAATCACAATTAACTATGTTAGAGCGTTTGGAATTGAGCTATGAAAGCCATCATGCACTAGTCGCTGAATGTAAAAATTTAGGAATCGAATTTTTATCAACAGCATTTGATATGCAAAGCTTACGTTTTTTAATAGACGATTTAAAATTAACTAGGTTAAAAATTCCTTCAGGTGAGATCACTAATCTTCCGCTGGTGTTAAAGCATGCTCAATCTGGTTGTGATTTAATTGTATCTACAGGAATGGCTACTTTAGGTGAAATCGAAGCGGCTCTTGCTGTGATTGCTTATGGTTATATTTTTCCTGATAAGCATGCCCCAAGCGAAGGAGACTTTGAATTAGCTTACAGTAGCCCTCAAGGGCAAGCTTTATTGCAAAGTAAAATTACACTATTACACTGCACAACTGAATACCCTGCCCCACTTGATGAAATAAATTTGTCAGCGATGGCTAGCATGGAAAAAGCGTTCAGTTTACCAACGGGTTACTCCGATCATAGCGAAGGTTGGCTGGTATCTATAGCCGCTGTTGCTTGTGGCGCCAAGATTATCGAAAAACATTTCACCTTGGATCAAACCATGACGGGACCAGATCATAAGGCGTCACTTAACCCAGCACAGTTAAGCGAGATGATCAACTTGATCAGGCAGACTGAGCAAGCTATGGGCAGTAAAATTAAAGCACCCACAAAAAGCGAAGTTGCAAATAAAGTCGCAGCAAGAAAAAGCTTAGTCGCTGCTATAGATATCTCACCCGGTACGGTCTTCTCAGAGCAAAACATTGATATTAAAAGGCCTGGTAATGGTATGTCACCAAGTCTTTATTGGAAAGTTATAGGTTGTAATGCTTCTCGCCATTACAAAGCAGGTCAATTAATTAATGAATAACAGACCCATAGTACTTTTGGGAGGCGGTGGGCATGCGAGTGTACTGACTGATATTCTTAGAGAAAATAAGCAAGCGATAGCGGGGGTGATTAGTCCTGCACGCCCATCAGGTGCAATTTTTTCTGGTATAAAATTGTATAAACATGATGATGATTTAGCGATGTTTTCTGTAAAGCAACATGGTGTTGTTGTTGCTATAGGACCACAGCTTGATGATAGAAAACGTATTAATATAATTGATAAGGTGGTCGCTAAAGGCTATACATTTACCAATGTATTATCCCTGCGCGCTATTATTTCACATTATGCTTTGTTGGGTTTAGGCGTACAAATTTTACCAGGTGCTATAATTAATGCAGGGGTGATTGTTGGACAACATGTTGTGATTAACACTAGAGTGGTTATTGAACATGATTGCAAGATAGGTGATTTTTCTCATATAGCGCCGGGAGCTGTGCTTTGCGGTGGCGTTTCTGTCGCAAAACACGTCTTTATAGGCGCTGGTGCCGTTGTACTACCAGGCGTAAATATTGGCAATAACTCAATCATTGGGGCAAATGCATTAGTTGATAAGGATATCCCTGATAATACTACTCTCTATGGCTGCCGTGGCAAAATTAAATAGGGGATTACTGATGAAGTTTATATGGCAAGATATCTTAATGGCACCAACGCGAACCCTTCGTGACGCACTGGAAGTTATTAATGAACAGGCATCACAAGTAGTGCTTGTTGTTGATGAAGAAAATCATTTATTAGGTGTTGTTACAGATGGTGACATCCGACGTGCACTGTTGAAAAACCTCGGCCTTGAGGTCGTATTATCAGAAATAATGAACTTATCCCCAATTACTGCGCAAAGAGGCACCTCAAAAGATCAATTAATTGAGCTGATGGAGCGTAAGAGCATTCTATCCGTCCCATTGCTCGATAAAGGCAAAGTGGTTGGCTTAGAAATGCTCAAGCACTTTCTGAGTAAACCAAAATACGACAACCCGGTATTTTTAATGGCAGGTGGTTTTGGTACTCGTTTACGGCCATTGACCGATAATTGCCCAAAACCGATGCTGGAAATTGGTAACAAACCAATACTGGAAACTGTTCTGAATAGCTTTGTGAAAGCAGGCTTTAGAAATTTTTATATATCGACTCACTATATGCCAGAGTTAATTTTGAATCATTTTGGTGATGGCAGCAAGTGGGGAGTAACTATTGAATATATTCATGAGGACAAACCGCTAGGTACAGGTGGTGCATTGGGTTTATTACCTAATGACGTATCCCAAGAGCTGCCATTGATTTTGATGAATGGGGACGTACTTACTAAAGTTGATTTTACACGCTTGTTAGAATTTCATTGTGATAACAGTGCTGACGCAACAATATGTGTACGAGAATACGAATATCAAATACCGTATGGTGTGATCAGCGGTGAAGGAAACCGTATCACTGAGATGGTAGAAAAGCCAATTCAACGATTTTTTGTTAATGCGGGAATTTATGTGTTATCGCCAAGTGTTGTTAACGCAGTGCCGCGCGATTTAAATATTGATATGCCAACAATTTTAGAGCAGCAAATCGCACTACAAAAAGATGTGTTAATGTTTCCTATTCATGAGTACTGGCTTGATATTGGCCGCATGGATGATTTTAATCGTGCGCAAGTTGATATTTGTAGTTTGGGCATGAGTTAATGCTAAGCTTTGGCGTAATTGGGCTTGGCAGCATTTCTCAACGCCACCGTAAGAACCTTAAATTACTTTACCCTGAGTCAAATGTGATTGCGCTCTCTGCAAGAGGGAATGGACTGACCGAATTACCTGATAATGCCGATTTGATTGTGTCAGGGATAGCAGAGCTAATAAAATTAAAGCCTTACTTTGTGATTATTGCTTCGCCAGCGAGCTTACATCTACAGCATGCTAAGACGCTTATGCAGGCAGGAATACCTTGTCTGATTGAAAAGCCCTTATGTATCAACTTTCTCGAAGCTGAATCCTTGCTTAAATTAAGTCAGCAAACTTTAACACCCACCGCAGTCGGCTACTGCCTAAGGTACATGCCGGCTGCAAATAAAATGCAAGAACTAATTAATAAGAATGTTCTTGGGGAAATTTATAATATAAGCATTGAGGTCGGCCAATACTTGCCAGATTGGCGTCAAACTATCGATTACCGTGATTCTGTATCGGCACAACAACATCTTGGTGGCGGCGCATTATTAGAGTTAAGTCATGAATTTGACTATGCCCAGTGGTTATTCGGTCCACTCAGTGTGGAGCACGCGGCTTTACGAAGTTCTAAAGAATTGAACTTAGACGTTGAAGATTTGGTGGATGTTGTTTTTAGTACTAAAAGTGGTGCTCAGGTGTATGTGCATCTTGATTTTCTGCAGCACCAAGTACAGCGGTATTGCACAGTTAAAGGGGCCAATGGACGGATTCATTGGGATTTATTGAAAAGTAAAGTTGACGTTTATTTAAATCATCAACAACATCAATGCATAGAGTTTACAGACTGGCAAGCCAATGATATGTACCTAGACTTAATTAAAGATTTTGAAAATCTGTGTTTAGGTAAAGAACATAACACAATAGATTTAGCACAAGCGGCTGATACTTTAAAACTAATAGATATCATTAAAAAGAGTACATGATGAGTCATTATGCTTTTATTTTTGCAAGAGGTGGCTCAAAAGGGTTGCCAAGAAAAAATATTTTACCACTTGCTGGGAAACCGTTATTAAACTGGTCGATTGATACCGCGAAGGCGGTGCCAATCATCGACCGTATATTTGTTTCTACAGACGATAGCGAAATTGCCCATGTTGCAAAGTCTGCAGGCGCAGAAGTTATCTACAGGCCTGAAGAGTTAGCATCTGATACATCCGCAGAGTGGCTATCGTGGCAACATGCTGTTGAGTGGGTAGAGAAGAAATATGGCAAATTTGATTATTTTATTAGCTTGCCTGCAACGAGTCCTTTGAGAAGTGAGACTGATGTTGAGGCTGCCATTGATAAATTAAAATCAACATTTGCTGATATTTGTATCACAGTAACACCATCTGATCGAAGCCCATTTTTTAATATGATCAAACACACAGCAGATGACCTCGTTGAGTTGGTGAACAAAACTGATGAACAAGTATCAAGGCGCCAAGATGCCCCCAAAGTCTTTGATATTACAACGGTCGCTTATGTTACAACTCCTGCATTTATTCGCCAAGGTAACGGGGTAATGACGGGGAAAGTGACCAGCGTATGTGTACCTAAAGAAAGAGCTGTAGATATCGATACGCAAATAGACTTTGATTTCGCGCAGTTACTTGTGCAAAAAATGGAGCAACTATGAGAACCATAGCACAATTACAAAACCTCCAAGGTTATTGGGCCTTGATCACTGGTGGAAGTGGGCATGTAGGGCAAGCCGCGGCGGATACGTTGTTGGAATTGGGGGCGCATGTCATTTTATTAGATCGAAATGAAAAATGTTTGCATAAAATTCACCAAGAGACCTATAACAACAGCTCAAGAGTCCACACTTTGGTTTGCGATTTAGCTGATAAGCAAGCCATCGTTAAAGCGATGCAGAATGTTGCTAAAATTGCAGATGGTAAGCTTAATATCCTTATAAATAATGCTGCATTTGTTGGAACAGATGAGTTAACGGGTTGGTGTGTTCCTTTTGAAAAGCAATCAATAGATACGTTTAATGATTGTTTAAATGTTAATCTTTCTGCGCCATTTTTATTGAGCCAGCTTGCTTATGAGTTAATGAAAAAACAAGAATTCGGCAGTCGGAGTATCATTAATATTGCTTCTATTTATGGAGTTGTTGGCCCGCAAATGGATTTATATGAAGGTACAAATATGGGGAATCCTGCGGCATATGCTGCAAGTAAAGCGGGTTTAATGCAATTAACACGTTGGATGGCGCCTTCAGTTGCTCCTCATATAAGAGTTAATAATATAGTGCTAGGTGGTATTGAGCGTGGTCAGCCAGAGAGTTTTTTAAAAAAGTATAATGCTAAAGTCCCATTAGAAAGAATGGCAACTGAAGAAGATGTAAAAGGCGCGATTGCTTACCTTAGCTCAGAACTTTCAAATTATATGACAGGGCAAAGCTTATTTTTGGATGGGGGCTGGACTGTTGTATAAGTAGACTATACTTAACTCTGAAAAATCACTATTAGGAGTTATATATGAAAATTAATGACTCAAACTTACTTCTAAACCAACCTACTAACAAACTTGCAGAGCAGTTAGCAACAGGTAAAAAAGTAAATACCGCAGCAGATGATGCTGCCGCATTGCAAATTATTGATAGACTTACTTCACAACAAAATGGCTTTAGCCAAGCTGTTAATAATACGTATGACGGAATTTCATATTCTCAAGTGAGTGAAGCTAATTTGAGTGGTGTGAATGATGCGGTCTCGCGCATTCAAGAGTTATCAATTCAAGCGGGTAATGGTGCACTGACTGATAATTATCGTGGCGCGTTGCAAGAAGAGGTTGTGCAGCTACAAGGTCAGATTAACGAAACGTTTGAAAATGCTAACTTTGCAGGTAAGCCTTTGTTTGATGGTGAGGCCGTTTCATTTCAAATAGGGCCAGATGCTAATATCAATCAAACACTAAAGCAATTTGATGGCGGTATTGCTACTGCTCTATCTACCATTGATATCTCAACTCAAATGGGTGCGCAGGTTGCTATTGATATAAGTAAGCAAGCAAGTGATGAAATAAATACACAGCGTGCTGAGTTAGGTGCATTTCAAAATACGTTGGCAAGTACCATTAAAGGTTCAGGGACGCAGCAGGAAAATATTGCTGCAAGTAAAAGTCGAATTCAAGATACCGATTATGCGCAAGCAATTTCACAACAAGTCTCAAACGATATTTTGACGAATGCATCTATTGCTCTTCGTGGACAAGCTAATCAATCTGCTGAGTCTATTTTGAGTTTACTCTAACTTAATAATATTTAATGATTAATAATTAAGTATTATTAAGTTAACCAATCCGTCCGTTTTTTGGCGTTTATGTCAAAAAACTGCCGCTATCACTTGCATCCATACTGAACTGGCTTACAATTTAACTAATTATACAAATTAGTGAAAGTACGGCTCGCTAAAAATGATCTTGATTTTAGATAATAATAACAACCGCGCAATAGGATTAAATGCTTCACTTGGCTTTATTGGTGAAGCTGTACAACTATTAAGCGAAGACTGCTTTGAACAAGAATGCAAAAAATATCAGCAGCAAGAATGCATGATTATTTTAGGAGCGTTGCAATCACTTGACCACGAAAGCTTAATTAAACGCTATCCAACATTACCCTTTTTATTAATTGGCGAAACGCTAAAACCACTATTAAGTATAGCTAATGTGGTGGGGCTTATTTGCGAGCCATTTAATCACGAAGTGACAACGCAGTTACTTCACGATTGCCAGCAGTATCAGCGCATGTTGCCAAATGAGCATAAGCATTCTAAACCACATAAAACTTTTGACGGACTTGTTGGTGAAACAGAAGCCGTAAAAGATGTTCGCTTTTTAATTGAACAAGTGGCAAAAACCGACGCTAATGTTTTAATTTTAGGCGAATCAGGCACAGGTAAAGAAGTGGTTGCCCGTAATGTACACTTGCTTTCAAAGCGTATTAATGGACCGTTTGTACCTGTAAACTGTGGTGCTATTCCGGCTGAGCTGCTCGAAAGTGAACTCTTTGGCCACGAAAAAGGCGCGTTTACTGGTGCTATATCGGCTCGTAAAGGGCGCTTTGAACTAGCTCAAGGTGGGACGCTATTTTTAGATGAAATAGGCGATATGCCACTGCAAATGCAAGTTAAGTTGCTGCGAGTATTGCAAGAACGCAGCTATGAACGTGTTGGTGGTACAAAGGCAATCCAAGCTGATGTACGCGTTATTGCGGCCACGCATCGTAATCTTGAAACAATGATTGAAGAGGGTAGTTTTAGGGAAGATTTATATTACCGCTTAAATGTATTCCCTATCGAAAACCCATCGCTGAGTGAACGAGCTGATGATATTCCGCTGCTTTTAAAAGAGTTAATGCGCCGTGTTAACGACCAGACTGGTTCTACCGCTAAGTTTACCGAGCGCGCAGTTGAGAGCTTAAAAGAACATGCTTGGCCTGGTAATATTCGTGAGCTTGCTAATTTGGTGGAGCGTATGGTTATTATGTTCCCTGACAAAGTGGTCGATATTCCTGATTTACCTAACAAATATCGTTACATTGAAGTTGAAGCCTACGAGCCAGAATACCCTGAAGAGTTAATGGAAAAAGACGCCTTTAACGACATATTTAGTACAGGCTTTAGTGATTACGAAAGTGAGCCTGACGCTGAGTTTAGCCAAACGGGTAGTGGGCTATTACCTGATGATGGTATTGAACTTAAAGATTATTTAGCCGAACTTGAAATAAGCTTAATTACCCAAGCGTTAGAGCGCTATGATTACGTTGTAGCTCGCGCTGCAGAGATATTAGGGGTTCGCAGAACAACACTCGTTGAGAAAATGAAAAAGTATAATCTTTCACGAGATTAAGGTTTAAAAGCAGCTGTCAGTGCTTAGTTATAAATTGGCCAAACACAGTAGATAAATAACCCCTCGTTTTGTAGGTGCGGTTTTATACCGCACTTTACTTAAAAAATATGAGCAAGAGCGCGAAGTAAATTCGCACCTACACGGTTTTTACTTTTTTTGTTACGCCGAGCTTGCTCGCGTGAAAAACAAGACTTTTAATCATTTAAATAAAACGTTATTTCACAAAGAGAAAAACGAAGGTAAATGAGAAACTATAGTCAATTTACGCTTTACTTCTCTAAAGCGCAGCGTCTCTTAACCTCTTTGTGAACTAATCACTTTTATGGTTATAAATCACTTACTCACTAAAAGTCTTAATAATTTCTTCTTTCCTAAAACAATCATTACTGTGATCGTTAACCATACCGCAGGCCTGCATATGAGCGTAAACCGTTGTAGGGCCTAAAAACTTAAAACCCCGTTTTTTTAAATCTTTAGCAAATGCAGTTGATGCCTCTGTAATTGCTGGGTAGTCCTCAGCGTTATTTAAATTACTTATAATCGGTTTATTATCGACAAACTGCCATTGGTAGTTACTAAAACTTCCAAATTCTTTTTGTATTTCTATAAAGCACTTTGCGTTGTTAACAGTTGCCGCAATTTTTAAGCGATTGCGCACAATACCCTCATCAAGCATTAATCTCTCAATGTCATCTTGTGTGAGTTGTGCCACTTTATCTACATCAAAATTAGCAAATGCTTTTTTATAACCGCTGCGCTTTTTTAAAATTGTGTACCAGCTTAAGCCGGCTTGCGCTGATTCAAGAGTGATAAATTCAAACAGCTTTGTATCATCATAAAGAGGGACGCCCCATTCTTCATCATGGTAAATAACGTAGTCGGGTTTAGTGGTGTCGAGCCACGGGCAACGGCACTTTTTTTGCTCACTCATTATTATTCCTTTTTGTGTGCGTCATTTTTATGTCGCTCAAATTATTGATGTAACTTAATGATAAGTATGTAAATAAATTTTGGTATAAATCGTGCATTTAGACATGTATCTACATCAATTCGAGATTTGATTATGGCCCTTGCTAGCGTGCTAAAACCACAGTTTTTTTCTGCAAATCAGTATAACCCATGTTTACTTCAAGAGGAGTACATTGGTGAATTAAGCGATCTGCGCAAGCAAGCAAGTTGGCTTTCGCATTTGGTTGATACCATGCCAGCAGGCGTGGTTGTACTTGATGGCAAAGGGTTGATTGCAAAAGCGAATCAAATAGCGATTGATATGCTTGGCGAGCCACTTGAAGGCGAACGCTGGTTTAATGTTATTCAGCGCTCTTTTAGGCCACATCAAGATGATGGCCATGAAGTGTCTTTAAAAGACGGACGCCTAATAAAACTTGATATTACTGCTTTAGCACCAGAGCCTGGGCAACTTATTTTAATGACGGATTTAACCGAAACTCGCCGCTTACAAAAACGTGTTGCACATATGCAGCGATTAAGCGCGCTGGGCAAAATGGTTGCATCATTAGCGCATCAAGTCCGTACGCCGCTCTCAGCCGCTATGCTTTATGCTGCTAATTTAGGGTCAAAGCGCTTACCCGAAGCATCTCGCGATAATTTTCAAACAAAGTTAATGTCGCGTTTAAAAGATTTAGAAACTCAAGTAAACGACATGCTGTTATTTGCTAAAAGTGGCGATCAGCAAGTTGTTGAGCAAGTTTCAATGCAGCAGCTTTTAACCGAAGTTAAAGCAGGTGCTGATGCGATGGTCGCACTTAATGAAAGTGAGCTAGATGTAAGCTTACCAGAACCCGATATACAAATAGTTGGTAATAAAACGGCATTGGCCAGTGCTATTCAAAATCTAGTGCACAATAGTATTCAAGTTATTGGCGGTGGCGCAAAAGTAAAAATTAGCGCACAAAGAGATTTAAAAGATTTAGATATGGTTCGTATTAGTGTGAGCGACAATGGCCCAGGTGTTGATTTAAGCCAAAGCGATAAAATTTTTGAACCATTTTTTACTACAAAAAGTCAGGGCACAGGTTTAGGGCTTGCTGTAGTGAGTTCGGTGGCTAGTGCGCACCAAGGCCGTGTTGATGTGACTAATAATACGCATGGTGGTGCCTGCTTTAGCTTGTTACTGCCTATTAAGGCAACATCTAAATTAGAGGGGTCATTATGAGTAACACTATTTTAGTTGTCGAAGATGACGCAGGGCTTCGTGAAGCCTTAATAGATACCCTTGAAATGTCGGGTATTGAATGTGTTGCAGCGAGCAGTGCTGAGCAAGCAATGTTACTGCTTAAAAAAGATCAATTTTCGCTTGTTGTAAGCGACGTGCAAATGGGCGCAATGAGTGGACTTGATTTACTACGCAGTATTAAATTAAACCACCCTGATTTACCTGTATTGATGATGACGGCGTATGCCACAATTGACGATGCGGTAGAGGCCATGCGCCTAGGTGCAATTGACTACATGGCAAAACCATTTGCACCTGAAGTGCTGTTAAATATGGTGAGCCGTTATTTGCCTGAAAAAGCAAAAGAAACCGACGGCCCCGTTGTTGCTGATCCAACTAGTATTCAATTATTGGAGCTTGCAAGTAAAGTAGCACGCTCTGATGCAAGTGTAATGGTACTTGGCCCAAGTGGTTCGGGTAAGGAAGTACTTGCGCGTTATATTCATGATAAGTCGAGCCGATGTAATGAGCCATTTGTAGCGATTAACTGCGCGGCTATTCCTGAAAATATGCTCGAAGCCACGTTATTTGGTTACGAAAAAGGGGCTTTTACGGGGGCGATTCAAGCATGTCCGGGTAAGTTTGAGCAAGCACAAGGCGGTACTATTTTACTTGATGAAATTACTGAAATGGACTTAGGACTACAAGCTAAACTTTTACGCGTACTGCAAGAACGTGAAGTAGAGCGTTTAGGGGGGCGTAAAACAATTCAGCTCGATGTACGTATTTTGGCAACCAGTAATCGTGATTTAAAAGAAGCCGTGTCTGAAAATCAGTTTAGAGAAGATTTATATTACAGGCTTAATGTTTTTCCACTTATGTGGCGTCCATTGTGCCAACGCCCTGGCGATATTATTGTATTGGCTAAGCATTTAATTGAGCGTCATATAAGTAAAAGCAAGGAGCCTATGGCGTATTTAGATAAAGCTGCCGAGCAAAAGTTACTGGCTCACGCGTGGCCTGGTAATGTGCGCGAACTTGATAACGTTATACAGCGTGCACTTATACTGCGAAGTGGCGATACAATAAACGAGCATGCTATTTTTATCGAAAACTTAGTATCTAATAACTTTGTTATGGAGCCTTCATTGGCACCGGCGCAAACCGTATCGCCAACAGAATTAGCTCATGCAGATAAAGGTGTTGATAAAAGCACGTTAAGCTCTGCATATTATGATGAAAAATTGCATGCTGAGGATGAGCCTAATCAAGGTTTGCTAGCGGCAGATACCGGTAGCTATAAAGATGAGCTTAAAGACAAAGAGCATCGTATTATTTTAGAAACCCTTGCACGTTGCCAAGGTAAGCGTAAAGACGTTGCTGAAACGTTGGGTATAAGCCCACGAACTTTACGTTATAAACTAGCGCAAATGCGCGATTTAGGTATTTCACTTCCTGCATAACCTCCTATAAACCCTAAGTTTGCGCTGCGAGCTTAGGGTTGTCAAAACTCTGACTCACACAAATTAAAGTTAACCCATTGTATTTTAATGATTAATTATTTGGCATGCTTTGTGCTTTATTACTTATAAGAGTTCACTGCGTGTCAGAGATAAATTATGAAAATTCAAAACAGTGCTGTATTTCAAGAAATGCAATCAATGGCTTTAGAAGCCGGCCGTAATAATCAAACTAATAAACTGCCAACTCAGGTGCAGTCTACTTCTACAGCACAATTTGGCGACATGCTAAGTGATGCAATAAATTCAGTGCACGGATTACAACAAGATGCCGCGCAAAAAGTAACAGCGGTTGAGATGGGGGATCGAAGTGTATCCCTTGCTGAGGCGATGATTGCTTCTCAAAAATCGTCAGTTGCTTTTGAGGCTACAGTACAGGTTCGTAATAAACTTGTTGAAGCTTATAAAGAAATCATGAACATGCCTGTTTAATTAGGTAGTGGAGAATTATTGTGGCGCAATCTAACCAATCTACAGACCTAGCACTTGCTGGTGGCGGTATTGACCAAAGTGGTGGTGATGATCAACAAGAACAAAAGTCAGGCTACTTAAGTGCTTTAAATGGTGTTGATGTATTGCGCCAAGTAACATTGGTTATAGCATTGGCTATTTGTTTAGCTATCGCGATTTTTATTATTATTTGGGCTCGTCAGCCAGATATGCGCCCGTTAGGCAAAATGCAAACAGAAGAACTTATTCAAACATTAGACTTTTTAGATGCGCAAAAAATTGAATACCAACTAGATGGCAATGTTGTATCGGTTGATGAAAGCGAATACCAAAACATTAAATTGCTAATGACCCGCGAAGGGTTAGAGCAAGGCCCTGCATCTGGCTCTGACATAATTATGCAAGATATGGGCTTTGGTGTAAGCCAACGCTTGGAGCGTGAACGTTTAAAACATGGTCGTGAACAGCAATTAGCACGCACCATTGAAGAGCTAAATAACATTACTCGCGCCAAAGTATTGTTAGCCATCCCTAAAGAAAACGTATTTGCCCGCAGAGAGAAAAAACCATCCGCTACTGTTGTATTAACACTTAAACGTGGCCGCTCACTTGACCGTGAAGAAGTAGACTCTGTTGTTGATATGATTGCTTCAGCAGTACAAGGCTTAGAGCCTGCACGTGTTACGGTTACTGACCAAAATGGTCGATTATTAAATTCAGGTTCGCAAAGCTCATTAGCAGCACGCTCTCGTAAAGAATACGATTTAGAACGTAAGCGCGAACAAGAGTATCTTGAAAAAATAGACAGTATTTTAATACCGGTTGTTGGGCTTGCAAACTATACAGCTCAAGTTGATTTGAGCATGGACTTTAGCTCAGTTGAGGAAACTCAAAAGCGTTATAACCCAGACCTACCAGCGGTTAGAAGCGAAACCACATTTGAAGAAAATAACATTGGTGGTTTAGCTGTTGGTATTCCTGGTGCGCTTACAAATCAACCACCGCTAAACTCAAACATCCCTGAAGTTGCAGGACAAGGCGGCGCAGGCACAGCTACGTCACCAACACGTAGCCACAAAGAAGCAACACGTAATTATGAACTCGATACAACAATTTCTCACAAGCGCCAGCAAAGTGGTGTAATACGCAGAATAAGTGTGTCAGTTGCTGTTGACTACGTCCCTAAAGTGGGAGAAAACGGCGAAACAACTATGGCCCCGCGCTCGGTAGAGGCATTGTCAAATATTCGTCGCTTATTACAAGGTGGTGTAGGTTTTGATATGCAACGTGGTGATGCACTTGAAGTAGTAACAGTGCCGTTTGTACGTGAAGCAACAAATTTAGCAATAGAAGTGCCACTGTGGGAACAAGACTGGTTTATGAAAATAGCCCGCCTTGTACTAGGCGCCTTAGTTATCATTGTATTGATAATGGCAGTAGTAAAACCAATGCTTAAGCGCTTAATTTACCCAGACGATACACTAGAAGAATACGACGAAGATGCATTAAGTTCAGGCGTAGATATTGGCGACAATACACTTGATATGCTAAATAAAGACTTTGATTCTGCTTCGGTTGGTTTCTCAAGTGATGGTACACTGCAGTTACCGGATTTACATGGCGACGAAGATTTACTCAAAGCAATTCGTGCCCTTGTAGCTAACGAACCAGAACTATCATCACAAGTAGTGAAAGCGTGGTTAACAGAAGATGACTGATCAAGAACAAAAACAACTCCCGCCAGCCTTTGATGTTGATAAGCTAGATGGGGTTGATAAAGCCGCTATATTACTTTTGAGTTTATCAGAAGAAGATGCCGCGCAAATTCTTAAACACTTAGAACCTAAACAGGTGCAAAAAGTGGGTATGGCGATGGCTGGGCTACAGGATTTATCTCAAGCTAAAATTAGCGCTGTACACAACTTGTTTATAGAACAAATTCAAAGCTTTAGTACCATTGGTTTTCAGTCAGAAGACTTTATTAAAAAAGCGCTTACAGCAGCACTTGGTGAAGACAAAGCCGCTAGCCTTATTGACCAAATTGTTATGGGCTCAGGTGCTAAAGGCTTGGATTCATTAAAATGGATGGACTCTAAGCAGGTAGCAAACATTATTCGTAATGAGCATCCGCAAATTCAAACTATTGTATTATCGTATTTAGAGCCAGAACAGTCAGCTGAGATTATTGCTCAGTTCCCTGAAAAAGTGCGTTTAGATTTAACAATGCGTATTGCAAACCTTGAAGAAGTTCAGCCAGCAGCACTGCAAGAGCTAAACGAAATTATGGAAAAACAATTTGCCGGCCAAGCAGGTGCACAAGCCGCTAAAATGGGTGGCTTAAAAGCAGCTGCAGATATAATGAACTACCTAGATACCAATGTAGAAGGGCAGTTAATGGACTCTATTCGTGAGCATGACGAAGAGATGTCGCAGCAAATTCAAGACTTAATGTTTGTGTTTGAAAACTTAATGGATGTTGAAGACCGTGGTATTCAAGCAATCCTTCGAGAAGTACAACAAGACGTATTAATGAAAGCAATTAAAGGCACCGACGATGCCCTTAAAGATAAAATACTGGGCAATATGTCTAAGCGTGCAGCCGAAATGCTTGCTGATGATTTAGAAGCTATGGCACCTGTTCGTATAAGTGAAGTAGAAGCGGCGCAAAAAGAGATTTTATCAACAGCGCGTCGTTTATCTGACTCAGGTGAAATTCAGCTGGGCGGCGGCGGCGGCGAGGAGTTCTTGTAAACCATGAGCAAACTCAAAGGGCGCACACTTCGGGCTGATGAAGCAGATGAATTATTAAAAAACTGGGCTATTCCAGATGTAGCACCAGATGAGAGCAGCTTTGGCAATCGCTCTACGGCTTACGGCACACCGCTTAGTGATCTGTATAAAAAAGAATTAGCTGAAGAAATGCCAATTGATGAGCCACAAGAACCAGAATTGCCTGCGCTTACTATGGTTGAGCTTGAACGCATTAGGCAAGACGCCTACGAAGAAGGCCTCAAGCAAGGTCATGAGCAAGGCTACATAGACGGTTTTGAAAAAGGCGTTGGCGAAGGCAAAGAGGCAGGCTACAAAGAAGGCTTAGAGCAAGGTAAAACAAAAGGCCTTGATGACGTAAAACCATTAATTGAAGAGCAGTTAACAAGTTTAAAAACTATTTTAGAGGGACTTACTGCACCGCTAGATAAAGTAGATGAACAAGCTGAAAAGCAATTAGTACAACTTGCTAGTATGTTAGCGGAAGCTGTTATTTATCAAGAAGTAAAAACATCGCCTGATGTGATTTTACATACGTTAAAGCAAAGTATAGATTCTCTTAATGCCGAGCAAGAAAAAGTACGAATTCATTTAAACCCCGAAGATTTAGAGCTCATAAAAGAGAGTTACGGTGAACAAACCATTATTGATAATAACTGGCAATTAATGGCAGAGCCCACTCTTGAGCGCGGTGGCTGTGAAGTTAAAACAGCGCAATCATCACTCGATATGTGCCTTAAAACACGTGTCAAAGAAACGTTGGATAGTTTTTTGCATAATAGTGGTATCTAACTATTTTATTGGCGTGTTATGTCAACTCAACGTGCACCTTTAAGCGAACGCTTATCTCAATATCAACAACATATTAAAACCCCAGCGCCTGCTGTGGCAGGTATTTTAACGCGTGTTGTTGGCCTTACCCTTGAGGCTAGAGGTTTACGTGCTCCCGTTGGTAGCCAATGTAAAATAGAAACTATGAACGGCTTTGTAGACGCCGAAATAGTCGGTTTTAACGATCAAACTTTGTACTTAATGCCTAATGATCATATCTCTGGTGTACTTCCTGGTGCGCGTGTAATTCCTCAAGTTAATAACTTAGGTTTACCTGTAGGGATGAGTTTACTAGGGCGCGTGGTTGATGGCTTAGGGCGACCGCTAGATGGCCTTGGTAAAATTAATGCTGAGCATCATTTAAAGTTTGCACAAAATACTATAAACCCGCTTTCAAGAAGACCAATCACTAAGCCTATGGATGTAGGTGTGCGTGCTATTAACTCGGTTATTACAGTAGGGCAAGGCCAGCGCATGGGCTTGTTTGCAGGCTCTGGTGTGGGTAAATCAGTACTTCTCGGTATGATGACCCGAGGTAGCGAAGCCGATGTAATTGTTGTTGGCTTAGTGGGGGAGCGTGGTCGCGAAGTAAAAGAATTTATTGAAGAAATACTCGGTGTAGAGGGGCGCAAACGTTCAGTTGTTGTCGCAGCGCCCGCTGATTCATCACCGCTTATGCGTTTAAAAGGCTGTGAGAGCGCTGTAACTATTGCAGAGTATTTTAGAGATCAGGGTTTAAACGTATTATTGTTACTCGATTCGGTAACGCGTTATGCAATGGCGCAACGTGAAATTGCACTTGCTGTAGGCGAGCCGCCTGCGACAAAGGGTTATCCGCCTTCGGTGTTTGCTAAATTACCTGCGCTGGTGGAACGTGCTGGTAATGGCGGTGAAGGGCAAGGTTCAATTACCGCCTTTTTTACTGTGTTGAGTGAAGGCGATGATATGCAAGACCCTATTGCTGATGCAGCGCGAGCTATTTTAGATGGCCACATTGTATTATCGCGTGATTTAGCCGACAGCGGGCACTATCCCGCTATAGATATAGAAAAATCGATTTCGCGTGTTATGCCTCAAGTCGTTTCTGAACCACACATGCAACAAGCCCGTGTACTTAAGCAAGTTTATTCAATGTATCAACAAAACAAAGATATGATTACTTTAGGTGCTTATCAAAAAGGGACC
Organism: Pseudoalteromonas sp. SG45-1; assembly: GCF_014164135.1. Classification (NCBI taxonomy): domain Bacteria; kingdom Pseudomonadati; phylum Pseudomonadota; class Gammaproteobacteria; order Alteromonadales; family Pseudoalteromonadaceae; genus Pseudoalteromonas; species Pseudoalteromonas sp. SG45-1. The sequence continues at coordinate 110,420 of NZ_JACJEP010000011.1, read as the reverse complement.
GATCAAATGCTCGACCAAGCCATAAATATGATGCCAAGAGTAAATGCATTTTTACAACAAGGTATGCGAGATGTCATTAGTTACGATGATGGTCTGCAAGGTCTTGCTCAGTTACTAGGACAAGCATAATGGCTAAAAATAAACTCGATTTATTGCTCAAAATTGAAAATGATAAAGAAGAAAATTTGCGCATGAGTTACTTACAAGCCAATCAAAATTTGCAAGCAAATCAACAAAAGCTGCAAGGCTTAAATAACTTTAGACTTGAATATTCTCAACAGTTACACCTAAAAGGTAAGTCGGGTTTATCTAGTGCAGGGTTTGGTCAGTACCATGCTTTTATAGCTAAAATTGAAGAGGCAATTCGCCAACAAGCAAGTACAGTAAATACCGCTAAGCAAGTTGTTACTCAACGTAAAACGCTATGGCTTAAGCAGCAAATTAAAGCTAAAGCAGTTGCCAAATTAATCGAGAATCAAAAACTCAAAGCAAATGCATTAATGGCTAAAAACGAGCAAAAAATGTTAGATGAGTTTTCAGCTAATCAGTTTTTTCAACGTCGGAAAGCTTTGTAATTCAGGCACGTTAATTGCTTTGTTACTTAGTGGTATTTAACTTTTGGCGGTATGCGGTGGCATATTGCCGTAATGGTATTAGGTGATTTATGGCGATGAATAATATTTCGTTTTTAGTTTCTTCTGAAAAAGATTCACTGTTAGCTTTTAAAGACAATAGCTTAGCTAATGGCGAAGGAAATTTAGGCGAGGAATTTTTAAGCCAGCTAAACGAAGCGCATAACTCTATGGGGCCTTTGCTTAAGGGCAATAAAAATCCCGATGCCGAAAACTCGATTGCCATACCTAAGCATAAACAGCCAGAAGAAAATGAAAATCTGAGCGTAAAGCTAGATGAAATAACAACAGACGAAGTTACTTTTTTATCTGTTGAGATGCTTGATCAAATTAATTCAGCACAAGCAATGAGCACCTCGATTAATAAGCCGTTCGATGCAACTAAAAGTATAGAATCAGAAGATGCAGAGTTAGAAACCACCTCAGTAATTTTATCTGCTAATACAAGTGATGAAGTAACGACTGAAGAAGCGAATACAGCGAGTGTAGTGCAAAATCCAATTGCCACTAATGTAGACTCTAAAACGGTTAAATTAATTGATTCAAAAAGCGATAACTTAAGCTCACTACCTTTGAACTCTTTACCATTAAATGAAGGCAAGCATCGGAAAAGTGGTGTTGCTGAAGCTATTGAAGGGCCATTAAATTCTATAAATAAAAAGCCAGATGACAGCCCTGGCTCTACAGTAGAAAAACCTGAATTTGCATTAATGAGTTCTAAAGAGCAGCTAGGACAAAATAAGTCTGCTGATAAAAATAATACAGTTTTGCCAACACCCGCCGACAAAGCGAGCGTTACTCAGTCTCCTTTAGCCACAACTGAAGGTGATAATAATGCAGCAATAGATACGTTAATGACTAAAGATGCGAGCTTAATTAAAGCTAATAGCGTTATTGCTAGTTTAACGCCTGAGCAGCGCTCACAACTTAACGCGCAAGTTAAGGTATTAGAGAACGCTGATTCAACAAATAGCGCAACTAGTAACACTTCAAATCTTAAGCAAATGCTTGCACAATTTATTACTGATAACGAAAAAGCGCAAAGCACGGTAACAAAACACTCTTTTAGCGCAGAAATAAATTCACTTAATACAACTGAAAAACAAAGTTTATTAACGCAATTAAACGCATATATTAAAACAGAGCAGCCTAAAGGCGAGCAGTTGTCAGTGCTTAAGCAAACAGTTAATGAGTTAAAAGCTTCTATTGAAATTGGGCTTGCTGATACCGCTAAATCAGACTCAAAAACGTTTGTGGCCTCAGAGACTCCTAATACAGTATATGATCCACAAAAGTTAAGCTTAAAGGCATCTACAAACGAAGGCGCGGATATTAATAAAGCCGTAGCAACCTCAGCTAAGCGTGATGATTTATTAAAATCATTTGAAGAGTTACAAAAAGATGGGCTTAGAAAAATAACGGCAGAACAAACTCCTGGACGCGTAGCACAAGTATTTACGCAAATTACAGCCGCTTTAAATACTCAGCAAACGAGCACATTAAGCCAATACGACTCATTAAGTTACGAGCAGAGCTTACTTGATACCCAAATAATTCAAACTCAACAATTACAAAGTACATCACAAGTTAAGCAAGTAAGTATTGATCCAGGTGTAATGCAGGCAATTAATATTGTTAAAAGTGATGCAGCTAAATTACTGCAAGAGCGCGTTAGCTCAATGTTGAGCATTAATAATAAAGAAGCAGAAATTCGCCTCGATCCTCCAGAAATGGGCAGCATGCAAATACGTATTCGTAGCGATGCAGAACAAGCACATATAAACTTTGTTGTACAAAACCAGCAAGCCAAAGAAGCGCTTGAACAATCAATGCCGCGCTTACGTGAAATGTTAGCGCAACAAGGGCTAGAGCTTGGTGAAAGCACTATTTCTTATGGGCAATCAGGTGGTGAAACAGCTGAGCAAAGTGAGAGTGGAGCCCAAGGTAATTTGGCTAATAATAAGTCAGTTAATGATGAAAATGACGAGCAAGCAAATATCACTGCACAAAGTTCTCGACAACAAACTTCATCATCAATAGATTACTATGCCTAAGTACTGCTATTATAATAGTTAAAACAAGCAAGTACCTTTGCGATTAAAGGAATCATGATGGCTGAAGAAGCAAGTTTAGAAATCGAAGAAACCGGTAAAAGTAAAAAGAAACTAATAATAATCATAGTAGCTGTACTACTTATTGCAGGTGGTGCTGCGGGTTACTTTTTTATGTCAGGTTCGGATGCGCCAGTTGAAACCTTAGATGAAGAGACTGCGATGTCGACTGATGCTGCTCCTGCAGCTTCTGGTTCATCAGCAGAAGTTGGTAGTGCTTTATATGTTGCTATGCCACGCCCATTTGTATTTAACGTGCCTGGCTCAAGTCGCGATAGAATTGTACAAATTAAAGTACAATTATTAGTACGTGGCGAAGTAAATGAAGAAACAGCCAAAAAACATATTCCACTAATAGAAGGGACGCTATTAAGCGTGTTTTCTACTACAACAGCTGATGAATTAAGTACGAGCTCTGGTAAAGAAACACTTCGTTTTTCTGCACTTGAAAAGGTACAAAAAGCCTTAATGGATGTTGAAGGCAGTAAAGTAATTGAGCGGGTATTGTTTACCGGCTTTGTGATGCAATAAGGGGTTAGCGTGAGCGATTTATTATCCCAAGACGAAATTGATGCGCTATTACATGGCGTTGATGACGTTGAAGAGGAAGATATACACGAAGGTGAAGATGGCGGGGGAAGTACGCTTCAGTACGATTTTTCTTCGCAAGATCGGATCGTACGTGGTCGTATGCCGACGCTGGAAATTGTTAACGAACGCTTTGCTCGTCATATGCGAATTAGCCTATTTAATATGATGCGTCGCACCGCAGAGGTGTCTATTAACGGCGTGCAAATGATTAAGTTTGGCGAGTATATTCATACTTTATTTGTTCCAACCAGTTTAAATATGGTCCGTTTTAGGCCTTTAAAAGGCACTGGCCTGATTACCATGGAAGCACGACTTGTGTTTATTTTGGTAGATAACTTTTTTGGTGGTGACGGGCGTTATCATGCGAAAATAGAGGGCCGAGAATTTACCCCAACAGAGCGCCGGATTGTACAAATGCTCCTTAAAATAATCTTTGAAGATTATAAAGAAGCATGGGCACCTGTTATGGATGTATCGTTTGAATATCTCGATTCAGAAGTAAACCCAGCTATGGCGAATATTGTAAGTCCAACAGAGGTTGTGGTTATTAGCTCTTTTCATATTGAGCTTGATGGCGGTGGCGGCGATTTTCATATTGCACTTCCGTATTCGATGCTTGAGCCAATCCGAGAGCTTTTAGATGCGGGTGTTCAATCTGATACAGAGGATACCGACTTACGTTGGAGCAAAGCACTTCGCGATGAAATAATGGATGTTGAGGTTGATATGTCGACTCAGTTACTTGAAGTTGATTTGACCTTAAAGCAAATTATGGAATTAAAAGCAGGTGATATTATTCCGGTTGAAATGCCTGAGCATATAACCGTATTTGTTGAGGAACTCCCTACATTTAGAGCCAAGATGGGTCGCTCTCGCGATAATGTTGCGCTTCAAATTAGTGAAAAAATTAAACGACCTGATTCAGTTAAATCTGAGCTGCATGTATTTACCAAAGGCGGCAAGAAAATTGACTCAGATGCAGAATTAGCAGAACTAGAAGATGATTTACACCTCTCTGACGGTGTAGACTTAGACTGGTAATTGATTAAAAGGTTAAAAGTATGAGCGATGATCAAGACACAATGGATGAATGGGCAGCAGCATTAGCAGAAGCCGAAGGTCCAGATGATAGTGGCGAAGCACATGTTGCAGAGCTTGATGAGTTAAGTGATTCAAAACACGAAATGAGTGGTGATGAAAAACGAAAACTCGACACTATTTTAGATATTCCCGTTACTATCTCAATGGAAGTAGGGCGCTCTAAAATCAATATTCGTAACCTACTGCAACTTAATCAAGGCTCTGTTGTTGAGCTTGACCGTGTTGCGGGTGAGCCGCTAGACGTACTAGTTAATGGTACTTTAATCGCTCATGGTGAAGTAGTTGTAGTAAACGACAAATTTGGTATTCGCTTAACTGACGTGATAAGCCAAGTAGAGCGGATCAAAAAATTACGATGAGCTTATTAGTTGCTTTAACGACTACCGTTTTTTCAAAAGCAGATGTGGCAACACCCACTGGGGATATACTCTCTATGGTGCTGTCGCTTGTAATGGTGCTAGTACTGATTATTGTACTGGCATTTTTTGTTAAAAAGCTTAACCCTAATTTAGCAAATAGTGATGAGTTTAAAGTAGTTAGAAGTCTACCTTTAGGTTCTCGCGAGCGTTTAATGGTTGTTGAGATAGATAATGCTCAGCACTTACTTGGTGTAACTCCCCACAGTATTAATTATTTACACAAGTTAGAAACCCCATTAAGTGAAAAAGAACTGCCTGAACTCGCTAAACGATTTGGTAAACTTTTAAACCCGCAATCAAACCAAAATAAAAAGAATTAAACCTATGACAAAGTGGCTGCTTATTATTTTTGCCATGGTGTTTGTACCAAATGTAAGTGCAGAAGGAATTGATGCCCTTACTATTACAACAAACGCTGATGGCACACAAGATTACTCAGTAACGTTACAAGTTTTAGCAATTATGACGGCGCTGAGTTTTATACCGGCCGCCATAATTATGATGACCTCTTTTACACGAATTATTGTTGTACTCGCCATTTTGCGCCAAGCAATTGGCTTACAGCAAACACCGTCAAACCAAGTGTTATTAGGTATGTCACTTTTTTTAAGTATTTTTATAATGGCGCCTATTTATCAGCAGGTAAACGAGCGAGCTATAGAGCCATACTTAAATGAGCAGGTTACATCAGTAGAGGCTTTAGAGCTTGCTAAAGAGCCAATGAAAGCATTTATGCTTTCACAGGTGCGTTTAAAAGATTTAGAAACGTTTGCTAAAATTGCTGGTTACGATCAGCTAAATTCGCCACAAGATACGCCATTAATAGTGTTAATACCGGCCTTTGTAACCAGCGAACTGCAAACGGCATTTATAATTGGGTTTATGTTTTTTATCCCATTTTTAATTGTTGATTTAGTGGTCGCCTCGGTCTTAATGGCGATGGGTATGATGATGCTTTCTCCCATGATAGTGTCCTTACCGTTTAAAATTATGCTGTTTGTACTTGTTGATGGTTGGAGCTTAGTGATGGGGACTCTAGCTAAAAGCTTTGGTTTAGGGACTTAGTATGCAAAGCATTAACATGACCCAACAATAGGAGTACAACATGGAACCGGAAATTTTTGTTGATATTCTAAGTGACGCGCTGTTTTTAGTTATTAAATTGGTGTCTGCAATTGTAGTCCCAGGCTTAATTATTGGTTTAGTGGTTGCTGTATTTCAGGCGGCAACATCAATCAATGAGCAAACGTTGAGCTTTTTACCTCGTTTATTAATTACCATTAGTGCGCTTATTGTAGGTGGGCACTGGCTTACTCAAGAACTAATGGATTTTTTTACTCGCCTAGTATTACTTATTCCTGAAATTGCAGGTTAAACGTGGAATACCCCTTTGCTGTCGTTATTCAATGGTTGAGCGATTTTTTGCTGCCCCTGGTACGCATTAGCTCAATGATTATGATTATGGCTGGTTTAGGGGCTAAAAATGTCCCTACGCGTATAAAAATGGGGTTATCAGTTGTTGTAACTTTTCTTGTTGTTCCTGTTCTGCCGCCCGCTACATTCACTAATTTATTTTCGTTTGAGATGATTTTAGTCGTTATTCAACAAATGCTGATTGGTGTTGCTATTGGTTTTGCATCTATACTTTTATTAAATACTTTTGTGTTAGCAGGGCAAATACTTGCGATGCAAACCGGTTTAGGTTTTGCTTCGGTTATTGACCCCTCTAATGGCGCAAGCGTCCCAGCGGTTGGTCAGTTTTTCCTTATTTTGGCCACCTTGTTATTTTTTGCTTTTAACGGCCATTTAATGATGATTCAAATGGTGGTGCATAGCTTTCAAGTGCTACCCATTGATGGCACATGGTGGTCTGTAGATCATTACTGGGACATAGTGACTTGGGGCGGCTGGATGTTTACTACAGCACTGGTACTCTCACTTGCACCGCTTACCGCAATGCTCGTTATTAATATTTCTTTTGGTATTATGACGCGTGCGGCACCGCAATTAAATATCTTTGCAATTGGCTTTCCGTTCACACTTGTTGCAGGGCTTACGATTATTTGGGCAACGTTAGGTAACTTTACTCTTCAATTTGAGTTTCAGTGGTTAAAAATGGTTGAGCTAATGTGCACTTTAGTTGGTTGTTCACCGTAGGAGAGCCTAATGGCTGAAGATTCAGGACAAGAAAAAACAGAAGAACCCACGGGGAAAAAAGTAGACGAATCGAAAAAGAAAGGGCAGGTAGCGCGTTCTAAAGAGCTTGGCACTATGTTTGTACTTATTTTTTCCGCTATATCTTTGCTCTTATATGGTCCTGAGATTGGTAAAGGCCTATATAACATTATGGGGCGAATGCTGAGTCTTAACCGAAATGAAGCGTACGATACCACTAAAATGTTTGCTGTTTGGGCTAGCGTGTCTGATGTGCTTATTTTTCCTATGGCAATGTTTGTATTTATTATTTTATTTGCAGGTATTATAGGAAATACGCTATTGGGGGGATTTAATTTTAGTTGGCAAGCAGCAGCACCCAAAGCAAGTAAAATGTCACCGTTTAAAGGCTTTAAGCGTATGTTTGGCCCCCAAGCAGCGGTAGAGTTAACCAAAGCCATTTTAAAATTTTCTGTAGTTGCTGGCTTTGCTGTATTTCTAATTAACACTTTCTTTGATGAGATTTTACATTTAAGTATAGAGCCTGCACCAAATAACATTATTCATGCGTTAGAAATATTAGCATGGATGTTTCTAGCTCTCTCTTGTACGTTGGTTATTATTGCTGCAATAGATGCGCCTTATCAAAGTTATACTCACCATAAGCAACTTAAAATGACAATGCAAGAGGTTAAAGATGAGTATAAAAACTCTGAAGGTGATCCACAAATAAAAGCGCGTATTAGACAAACACAAAGGCAAATGTCACAAAGACGCATGATGCAAGATGTTCCTGACGCTGATGTTATTGTTACCAACCCAACTCACTACTCTGTAGCATTAAAATACGACACGGAGCGCGCAGGTGCGCCTATAGTGCTTGCTAAAGGCATTGATGAAATGGCGATGCAAATTCGAAAAGTAGCAATAGGGAATGAAGTACCTATATTAGAATCCCCCATGTTGACCCGAGCGCTTTATCATACGGCTGAAGTAGGAGAGCAAATACCCGATCAGCTATTTACCGCAGTAGCGCAAGTTTTAGCGTATGTATTTCAGCTTAAGCGCTTTAATAAAGGGCGCGGTAAACGTCCAACTAAGCTCAATAAAAAGCTGCCAATCCCCGATGCCTACAAGTATTAAACCGTTAACTGAGTAACTTGGAATAGTTATTGCAAATTCTACGTAGTGTCAATTTTTTGAAATTGTAGAATTATGAGTTTTAAAGCGGTATTACAACAACTTAACAGAGACAAAAAAGACTATGCCAAAGGGGTAGGTACACCTTTGCTTGTGCTTGCTGCCTTGGGAATGGTGATTTTACCACTACCGCCATTTTTACTCGATATCCTTTTCTCGTTTAATATTGCTCTCGCGTTAGTGGTTTTACTTGTAACTGTTTACACGATGAAGCCAGTTGAATTTGGTATTTTTCCCTCTGTATTACTAATCGCTACAATTATGCGCTTAGCACTTAACGTTGCCAGTACTCGAGTTGTGTTACTTGAAGGCCATAATGGTGGTGACTCTGCCGGTAAAGTAATTGAAGCGTTTGGCTCAGTTGTTATTGGTGGTAACTACGCTGTTGGTTTGGTTGTGTTTTTAATCCTGATCATTATTAACTTTGTAGTAATTACTAAAGGTGCTGGTCGTATTTCTGAGGTATCTGCGCGTTTCACCCTTGATGCAATGCCGGGTAAACAAATGGCAATTGACGCCGATTTGAACGCAGGCTTTATCAGCGCAGAACAAGCGCGTGACCGCCGCGAGGAAGTAACTCGCGAAGCTGATTTTTACGGCTCAATGGATGGTGCGAGTAAATTTGTAAAAGGTGATGCGATTGCAGGTATTGTTATACTAATCATCAATATTGTTGGTGGTTTATTTGTCGGTATGATCCAGCACAATTTGAGTTTTGGCAATGCAATGGAAGTATATACATTACTTACTATTGGCGATGGCTTAGTTGCTCAACTCCCTTCTTTACTGCTTTCAATTGGTACCGCGATTGTTGTAACACGCCAAAATGAGTCGCTCAATATGGGTGACCAATTTAAGAAGCAACTAGGCAACGAAAAGTCACTCTTTATTGCATCTGGTATTTTGATCATCATGGGCTTAGTGCCTGGTATGCCGCATATTGCTTTTTTAAGTTTAGGTGCGTTACTGGGTTACTTAGCTTACTACACACAGCAAAGTAAATTAAAAGCTGCTGCGGCAGAAGCTGAAGAGGCCGCTAATGGCGGAAGCGTTGCAACGGGTGTTGCTAATAAACAAGAACAAAAAGAACTAGGCTGGGATGACGTTCAGCAGGTTGATGTAATTGGCTTAGAAGTCGGTTATAGATTAATTCCGTTGGTAGATCAATCTCAAGGTGGTGAGCTACTTAATCGTATTAAAGGTGTACGTAAAAAGCTTTCTCAAGAGCTTGGCTTTTTAGTACCACCTGTGCACATTCGCGACAATTTAGAGCTTGACCCTAATGCTTACAGAATAACGCTAATGGGTGTTTCAACAGGTGAAAGCGAACTTAAACATGGCGACGAGCTGGCGATTAATCCAGGGCAAGTATTTGGCCCAATTAAAGGCGTTGAAACTAAAGACCCTGCGTTTGGCCTTGATGCAGTATGGATCAAACCAGATCAAAAAGATGAAGCTCAATCACTAGGTTACACCGTTGTAGATTCAGCCACGGTAGTTGCCACTCACATCAGCCAGTTATTAACTAACAGTGCGGCGTTACTACTAGGGCACGAAGAAGTTCAGAACCTGCTTGATATGCTTGCTAAAAGCCACCCTCGCTTAGTTGAAGGACTAGTACCTGATGTATTGCCATTAACTGCAATTGTAAAAGTACTGCAAAATTTATTGAATGAAGGCGTTGCTATTCGCGATATGCGCTCAATTGTTCAAACCCTAGTTGAGTATGGCCCGCGTAGCCAAGACCCTGATGTATTAACGGCTGCAGTGCGTATTTCTCTGCGTAGATTAATTGTTCAAGATGCGGTTGGTATGTCATCAGAAATCCCTGTCATAACCTTGGCACCTGAGTTGGAACAGATGTTGCATCAGTCATTACAAAATGCAGGCGATGAAGGTGCCGGTATTGAGCCAGGACTTGCAGAGCGACTTCAAGTGTCATTGACACAAGCTCATCAAAATCAAGAAATGGCCGGTGAACCTTCTATATTGCTAACGTCAGGAATGTTACGCACTGTGTTATCTCGTTTTGTTAAGTACACCATTCCAGGATTGAGAGTGATGTCTTATCAAGAGGTACCAGACGAAAGACAGATAAAAATTGTAAGCTCGGTAGGCCAACAATAAGATTTTAACAGGGGTTGAATCATGAAAATTAAACGTTTTTTTGCTAAAGATATGCGCACAGCACTTAAAGAAGTTAAAGATGAGTTAGGTGTTGATGCGGTTATTATGTCAAATAAAAAACTGGCTAACGGTGTAGAAATTGTAGCGGCAGTTGATTATGACAAAGCAGCCCCTAAAGTAGCAGCGCAACCACAACGCCCTGCAGAGCCGCGTACTCAGGCGCCACAACAAAGCATGCATAATTTTGTAAAACCAGAGCCACAGCGTGCCAAGCCTGAGCCTCAAGCAAAAGTTGCTGACAGCCTACAAGCATTATTAGAGCGTCAATCACCGCGTCCTCGTTCTCCTGAGCTTGCATCAATGTTTTCACAATCGGGTATTGATACTACTGATAACTATCAAGAACCAGATATGGGGCAGCGTACTAAAAATATGTTTGCTCCTGAAGCTGCTGCGCCAGTTCGTCCACAAACTCAAGCGGATAGCTTAGGTTTTGATGATTTAGACCGCGACTTTGATGATTTAGATAGCCCCGTAACCACTCGCCAACAAGCACCTAATAATGAAAGCGAAGAAATGACAACAATGCGTGAAGAAATGAACGCAATTCGTCAATTACTTGAGCACCAAGTATCAGGCTTGATGCAGCAAGATATGGCGCGTCGCGATCCAACACGCGCTTGTATGGTTGACCGTTTAGTCGGTATGGGTATCGATAAAGAAGTAGCACAGCAAATGGCATGTTTTGTACCTGATGATGTGTCTCGTAAGCAAGGTTGGAAAGCATTGTTAACTATGGTCGAAGATCAAATGCAAACAACCAATAATGAAATACTTCGCCAAGGTGGTGTATATGCGTTAGTGGGTCCAACAGGTGTGGGTAAAACAACGACTGTTGCTAAGCTTGCAGCTCTAGGCGCACAAAAATATGGTGCCGATAAAGTGGCGTTAATAACCACTGATACATACAGAATTGGTGCTTATGAACAACTTGCAACATATGGTCGTATTATTGGTTGTGGTGTTAAGCAAGTTAAAGATGCTAATGAATTAGCTGAAGTTTTATATCATTTACGAAATAAACGTCTAGTATTAATTGACACAGCAGGTATGAGCCAGCGAGATTTACGTTTAACTGAGCAATTAAACACGTTAATGCGTAACCAACGTGTAGATATTCGCAGCTACTTAGTACTTAGCGCGACAGCACAAATTAATGTATTGCAAGAAACTGTACGTCACTTTAAAAAAGTACAGTTAAGTGGCTGTATTTTCACTAAGTTAGACGAATCATTAAGTTTGGGTGAGATTATTAGTATTGCGATTCAAAATCGCCTTCCAATAGGGTATCTTACTAATGGTCAACGAGTACCAGAGGATATTCGTGTTGCAAATGCTGAGAAACTAGTTAAAAAGGCTGAGCAATTATATTTAAAAAGAACAAAAGAACAACATTCAAGGCACCAAGCAGTGGCGCCAAGCACAGTAGGGATGTATGATTAACACAGTATTAGATCAAGCAAGCGGCCTGCGCAAAATGAGTCAAAACAATAACAACGGCGTAAAAGTTATCGCTGTAACCGGTGGTAAAGGTGGAGTAGGGAAAACAAATGTTTCTCTAAATACAGCTATTGCACTTGGGCAGCAAGGTAATCGAGTATTAGTGCTAGATGCTGACTTGGGTTTAGCAAACTGTGATGTGATGCTTGGTTTACGTGTAGAGCGTAACTTGTCACATGTCTTGTCTGGTGAATGTGAGCTTGATGAAATTTTAGTTGAAGGCCCTGCAGGAATTAAAATTGTACCCGCTACATCGGGTTCGCAAAGTATGGTTGAATTATCACCATCTGAGCATGCTGGGCTAATTCGTGCGTTTAGCGAATTGAATACCGAATTTGATATTTTAATTGTAGATACAGCTGCTGGTATTTCAGACATGGTACTGAGCTTCTCGCGTGCAGCGCAAGATGTAATGGTTGTTGTATGCGATGAGCCGACATCAATCACCGACGCTTACGCACTTATTAAAGTATTAAGTCGTGAGCACGGCGTTTATAAATTTAAAATTGTTGCCAATATGGTGCGCAGTATGCGTGAAGGCACTGAATTGTTTGCAAAGCTATCTAAAGTTACCGACCGCTTTTTAGATGTATCAATGGAGCTAGTAGCAACGGTTCCTTATGATGAAAATATGCGCAAAGCAACACGTCGTCAAAAAGTAATAGTAGAGCTCTTTCCAAATTCGCCAGCCGCTCTTGCGTTTAAAACGCTGGCAACAAAAGCAGTTAAATGGCCAATACCCAACCAACCATCTGGGCATTTAGAGTTTTTCATTGAGAAACTAGTAAACGGTTAATTATGACAACACTGGTGAATAGAGCTATGGGATATCAATCAACACAAAATTTAAATGTGATTGTTGAGAAGCATGCATCACTTGTTAAAAAAGTGGCATGTCATCTAATTGCTCGATTACCACCTAGCGTTCAACTTGATGATTTAATACAATCAGGAATGATAGGCTTAATAGAAGCTTCGAAAAACTTTGATGCAACAAAAGGCGCAAGCTTTGAAACTTTTGCAGGTATTCGTATTCGCGGTGCTATGCTTGATGAAATGCGCCGTGGTGATTGGGCTCCTCGTTCAGTTCACCGTAAAAACAGGCAAGTTGCAGAAGCAATTACTGAGCTCGAAAGTAGTCTGAACCGCGAACCAACGGACATAGAAGTTGCTGAAAAACTTGAAATTTCGCTCAATGAGTACCATCATATTTTAAATGATGCGAATACGAGTAAAATATTAGGCATTGAAGACCTTGGTGTAGATGAGGATGTTATTACTCCTGTAGGCCAAGATTTAGCACAAGATAAACCTTTTAATAATGTTAAAAATGATAGGTTTAATGAGTCTTTGCTAAGTGCAATTAAGTCATTACCAGAGCGTGATGCAATGGTGCTTTCTTTGTACTACAACGATGAAATGAATTTAAAAGAAATAGGACATATACTCGATGTAAGTGAATCGCGTGTAAGTCAGATACATGGTCAGGCGATGATTAAGCTTAAAGCTAAAATCAATGACTGGATAAATTAGTAGTAAGTAAACAAAGGTTAATACCTCACTGGGGGATGTTTTGGATAAAAACATGAAAATTCTTGTAGTTGATGATTTTTCAACGATGAGACGCATTATAAAAAACCTGTTACGTGACTTAGGTTTCACTAACGTTCAAGAAGCTGATGATGGGTCTACAGCTTTGCCTATGTTGCAAAATCAAGTGTTTGATTTTGTAGTTACGGATTGGAATATGCCTGGAATGCAGGGTATTGATCTTTTAAGAGCAATACGTGCAGACGAGAAGTTAAAACATATCCCTGTATTAATGGTAACGGCAGAAGCTAAAAAAGAACAAATAATAGCTGCGGCGCAAGCTGGCGTAAATGGTTATATTGTTAAGCCATTTACGGCTGGAACATTAAAAACTAAATTAGAAAAAGTATTTGAACGCTTAGGCTAATGATGGGGGAGAGGCTTATGCCAGCACCAGCTGCGCCTCAAATAACGTTAGAACAAGCTCGTCAGCTCGTTGTTTTTTTAGAAAATGATGAGCAAGACAAAGCAAATCAGTTGATTTTAGAGGCTGCATCTAAAGAGCAGTCTGAATTATTTGCTGAAGTTGGAAAGTTGACTCGTCAACTGCACGAAGCCCTTAAAAGTTTTGAGCTTGATACTCGCTTAACTGATATAACGACAGATGCGATTCCAGATGCTAAAAAGCGGCTTAATTATGTTATAGAAATGACAGAAAATGCGGCTAATAAAACAATGGATGCAGTGGAGGCCAGTTTACCTATAGCTCAACAGTTAGCGGACGAAATATCTCATATCAAACCGACATGGGATCGTTTAATGAGCCGCGAGATTGAGCTTGGTGAGTTTAAGCAACTTTGCCATAGCATCGATAAGTTTATGAACAACTCTCATCATAAGACTGATGAGCTTCAAAACTTAATGACAAATGTATTAATGGCTCAAGACTATCAAGACTTAACAGGTCAAGTTATTCGCCGTGTTATTGAACTTGTTAGGGAAGTAGAAGAAAGTTTACTGCATCTTTTAACTGCGTTTGCTGAACAAGACGACAGTAACAGCACCGCGAATAAAGTAGAACAACAAAAAATAAAAGAACCAGTTGCCACACAAACTTTAGCAGGTCCTGAAGGCCCTATTATTGATAAAGAATCGCGTAATGATGTTGTATCTGATCAAGATGAAGTTGATGATCTTTTATCAAGTTTGGGCTTCTAAGAGGAGAGTAACTGCATGTTTGAAGTCGATGAAGATATTTTACAAGACTTTCTTGTAGAGGCTGGAGAAATCCTAGAGCTTTTATCTGAACAGTTAGTTGAGCTGGAAAATAATCCAGAAGATACCGAGTTACTAAACGCTATATTTAGAGGTTTTCACACTGTAAAAGGTGGTGCAGGCTTTTTAGCTATGACAGAGCTTGTTGATGCTTGTCACGGTGCTGAAAACGTATTTGATTTACTACGTCAAGGCGTGCGAACAGTCAACTCAGAGTTAATGGATGTTATTTTACAAGCACTAGACACCATTAATGAGATGTTTGCGACTATCCAAAACAGAGACAAGCCTGAACCTGCAGATCCTGAATTACTTCATACTCTTCATATCTTAGGTCTACCTCCAACAGAAGCCGAAGCCACTGAAGCCTCTTCACAAACAGAGGTTGAACAACCTCATAATGAAGTGGTGGATACACCGGTAGCTGATGATGAAGATCCGTTTGCATTTGATGAACTATTTAGCGGAGCGCCTTCGGTTAGCGATGCTGAAATAGATGAAATCACTGAAGACGAATTTGAAAGCTTACTTGATGAGCTGCACGGTAAAGGACAAGGTCCTGCAGTTGAAAAACCAGTAGCAAGTAGTAGTGATTTTAGTGGTGATATTACTGATGATGAATTTGACAGCTTATTAGACGAGTTACATGGTGTTGGCAGTTTTGGTGAAGTTACGAGCAAACCTGAACAAAATGATGCCAATAAAACACCTGTAGAATCTGCTATACCAGCTGTAAATACAGTTAATTCATCAGATGATGAAATTAGTGATGACGAATTTGAAGCGCTTCTTGATGAACTTCATGGTAAAGGCACTGCTCCTAAATCGATAGAAAGTGCGCCAGCTGCAAAACAACCTGAACCTGTTTCACCGCCAGCTAAACAAGTGAGTGAACCAGTAAAAAAAGCTGAGCCAGCTAAAGCTCCTACTCCAAAACCAGTTGAAAAAGCGCCAGAGAAGCCAGTAGCTAAAGTACCACCAGCAGCTCCAAAAAAATCAGCGCCACCAGCAGCAGAGACCACTGTTCGCGTAGATACAAAACGACTCGATCAAATTATGAATATGGTTGGTGAGTTAGTTCTTGTACGAAATCGTTTGGTTAGTTTAGCGACTAACTCAGACAGTGAAGCGATGGGTAAAGCAATCTCTAACTTAGATGTGGTGACTGCGGATATTCAAGGCGCGGTTATGCAAACGCGAATGCAACCAATTAAGAAAGTATTTGGTCGCTTCCCTCGCGTTGTACGCGACTTAGCACGTAGCTTAAATAAAGATATTGATTTAAAGCTTATTGGTGAAGAAACCGATCTAGATAAAAACTTAGTTGAAGCACTTGCCGACCCGCTTGTGCATTTAGTTAGAAACTCAGTTGACCATGGTATTGAAATGCCCGCTGTTCGTGAAGCAGCTGGTAAGCCTAGAACAGGTAATGTTACTTTATCAGCGTCTCAAGAGGGCGACCATATTTTGCTAACCATCAAAGATGATGGTGCAGGTATGGATGCTGAAAAACTGAAAAAAATTGCAATTAGTAAAGGCGTACTCGATCATGACCAAGCGAGTCGACTTTCTGACACCGAAGCATATAACCTGATTTTTGCACCTGGCTTTTCTACAAAAGAAGAAATATCTGATATTTCAGGCCGTGGTGTAGGAATGGACGTAGTTAAAACTAAGATCACGCAACTTAATGGCTCAGTAAGCATTCAGTCTGAACTTGGTGTTGGTACTATTTTAGAAATAAAAGTACCACTTACCTTGGCTATATTACCGACATTAATGGTCGTTGTTGGCGCACAAACATTTGCGTTACCACTGGCTGGTGTTAGTGAGATATTCAATTTAGATTTAACGAAGACGAATGTAGTTGATGGGCAATTAACAATTATTGTGCGTAAAAAGGCGATACCGTTATTTTACCTTGAGCATTGGTTAGTAAAAGGCTCAGATCGTTCTCAGCGAAAATCTAAAGGTCACGTCGTTATTGTACAAATTGGTACGCAACAAATTGGTTTTGTTGTTGATTCATTAATTGGCCAAGAAGAAGTAGTGATTAAGCCGCTTGATGCGTTACTTCAAGGAACGCCAGGTATGGCAGGGGCTACAATAACTTCGGATGGTGGCATTGCACTGATTTTAGACGTTCCAAACATGTTAAAACATTACGCAGGCTAATAATAAAGTAGGTATATATTTAATATATACCTACGCATAAATTTAATAAGAGAGCTAAATGGCCGTTAAAGTTTTAGTTGTTGATGATTCAAGCTTTTTTCGCCGTAGAGTAAGCGAAATCCTTGAGCAAGATAGCGATATACAAGTTATAGGCTTTGCTGTTAATGGCAGAGAGGCTGTTGAGAAAGCAGCTCAATTGCGTCCTGACATGATCACCATGGATGTCGAAATGCCTGTGCTTGATGGTATTAGCGCAGTTAAAGAGATAATGGCGAGTAACCCAACTCCTATCTTAATGTTTTCATCACTTACACGTGATGGTGCAACAGCAACGTTTGATGCGTTAGATGCTGGCGCAATGGATTTTTTACCGAAAAAATTTGAAGATATTGCACGCAATAATGAAGATGCAATTAAGCTTTTGCAAAGTAAAGTAAAAGATATAGGGCGAAGACGTTTACCGCGAACATTTAGAGCGGCAACACCAGTTAAACCATCCATTTCAACTAAACCAACAAGTTCACTTTCGCAAAGAGCAAGCACATCAACAACTCAAATCAAGCAGCCTGATAGAAGCTTTCAAAGAGCTGCGCCTGCTGCATCGACAAGTTCAAATGTTGCCTCAATGCGAGCAAGTGGAAAACAATATCAACTTTTAGCTATTGGTACTTCTACAGGTGGTCCTGTTGCTTTGCAAACTATATTGTCTCAATTGCCTGCTAATTTTCCTCACCCTATTTTACTTATTCAGCACATGCCAGCTGCATTTACACCCGCGTTTGCAGCGCGCTTAAATGGTTTGTGCCAAATAAAAGTGAAAGAAGCACAACAGGGCGATCGCTTACAACCAGGAACTGCTTATTTAGCGCCTGGCGGGCAGCAGATGATGGTAGAGGGGCGTGGAGCTAATAGAACGCTGCGCGTATTTGAAGATCATAGCGAGAGAATAAGTTATAAACCAAGCGTAGATGTAACGTTTGCTAGTGCAGCTAAAACGTATCAAGGCGATGTGCTTGCTATTGTTTTAACAGGTATGGGCGCTGATGGTCGTGATGGTGCAAGAATGTTAAAACAAACGGGGGCAACTATTTGGGCACAGGATGAGAAAAGCTGTGTCGTTTATGGAATGCCCCAAGCAATTGCTAATGCAGGGCTTTCAAGTGAAAGCTTAGCATTGAGCGATGTTGCAGCGCGTATAATGAGAGAGGTAGGTTGTGGATAAACTCTCAATATTTGGACTATTGGTAGCACTTAGTGCAATAGGTCTAGGTTATTCTTTAGAAGGCGGTGTTGTTTCAGCTTTATTTAATGGCCCTGCGCTTATTATTGTACTAGGTGGCACGCTTGGCGCTGTTATGTTGCAAACCTCTGCTAGCACATTCAAAAAGATGCTAAATATGAGCTCGTGGGTTTTTGTTGCACCACAATACGATATTGAAGACGCAATAGAGCAAGTTAAACGATGGTCTCATAAGGCACGTCAAGAAGGTTACTTAGCGCTTGAGAATGAAGCCTTAGCTCACCCAGATGCGTATGCAGCAAAAGGTTTAAGCTTACTTGTCGATGGCTGCTCAGAGCAAAAACTACGTGACACGCTTGAAATTGATTTACTGCTAGAGCGCGATCGTTTGCTTGAAGCCGCGCGTGTTTATGAAGCAATGGGGGGTTACAGCCCTACCATTGGTATTTTAGGTGCGGTGCTTGGCTTAATACAGGCAATGTCGTTTATTACCGATCCACAAATGCTTGGCGCCGGCGTTGCAACGGCATTTATTGCGACCATTTATGGTGTTGGTTTAGCTAATTTATTGTTTTTACCTATGGCAAATAAGTTAAAACAGCGTGTAGAGCAAAAAATGCTTTACCATGAAATGCTTGCTGAAGGCGTTATTGCAATAAGCATAGGTGAAAGCCCAGTAAATATAGAATTAAAGCTTGAAGCCTATCGTGTAGAGCGCCCTAATTTAGTGGACGAATAACATGTTACGCCGACGACTTCGTCACTCTGCTGCTAAAAGTCAACATACCGAACGTTGGCTTGTATCGTATGCCGATTACATGACTATTATGTTTGCTTTTTTTGTGGTTCTGTATGCGATAGCGATTAATAAAGAAGAACAATTCCAAATATTGTCAGATTCCCTTGAACACGTTTTTGATAAGTCAGCTCGCCAATACTCCCAGCAAGGTGAAGGTGTCAACGGTAATGGAATATTGACAGATAGAGTGACACCTGAACAAGAAGTCCTTTATGGCGAAAGTATATTAAAAGAAGAGCAAGGTCCTGAGCTACTCGACGGCCAAAGTGATACAAGCAACATCCAGCAAAAGTATTTAGGCAAACCTCTTGATAGTTTATTAATTAAATTACAGTCAGCGCTTATTGATGAAATCCGTGATGGAGAAGCCAGTTTAGAGCTTAACCAAGATTGGCTGATTATAGAGCTAAGCTCAGGTATGTTATTTTCAAGTGGTAGTTCAGTTGCACACTCTCGAGCAAAACAGGTCGTCAAGATTGTTAAAGATATTATTGCACCAGTAGATAACTATGTAAGAGTACGAGGTTATACTGATGATGAAAGTATTCGCAATGAAATATTTCGCTCAAATTGGGAACTGTCGGTATCTAGAGCCACGTCAATATTAGTAGAGCTGGAAGCATTAGGCATTAATTCAGCTAGAATGGCGATAGAAGGTTATGGCCAATATTCACCTTTTGCAAGTAACGATACAGAGCAAGGGCGCGCAGAAAATCGTAAAGTTGTTATCGCACTTTCTAAGTATGGATTACCGCCAAAACAAGAGGTTAAAAGTGACGGGCAAGCTGATGAGCCTGCAGTGATTGAACCTGAAATTGAACTTCCTTCAGATGACGATACAATAAAAATAATTCGTTTGCCTCATGGTGGTATTCGCATAACAACGCGCAATGAACAGTAATTAGGATGTAATGTGAAGATTTGGACTGTCGCTAATCAAAAAGGAGGGGTTGGTAAAACAACAACCGCAGTGAGCCTTGCCGGTATTTTGGCATTACAAGGTAAACGTGTGTTGCTTATAGATACAGACCCTCATGCGTCACTCACTTATTACTTTGGCATTGATTCAGAGGATTTAGAAGTCAGTGTGTACGATATTTTTGCCCGAGGTACAAGTATGCAAAGTGAAGAGATACTCCAAGCTTTGTGTCCATCAACACTTCAAAACCTGGATATTTTACCTGCGACTATGGCAATAGCTACGCTTGACCGAAGTATGGGTAATAAAACAGGGATGGGGTTAATACTAAAAAAAGCGCTTGCAAAAATTAGCGAACATTATGATTATGCCATTTTAGATTGCCCTCCAGTTTTAGGGGTGTTAATGGTCAATGCGCTTGCAGCAAGTGAGCGAATTTTAGTGCCAGTGCAAACGGAGTTTTTAGCACTCAAAGGGCTTGATAGAATGATGCGTACTATGGATTTGATGCAATCCTCTCAAGCAAAAGATTATCAATATACTATAATTCCTACCATGTACGACAAACGTACTAAAGCATCGTTAGAAGCATACAAAACATTGCAAAGTACATATGGTGATAAAGTTTGGCCAGGTGTGATACCGGTGGATACCAAATTTAGAGATGCAAGCTTTGCACAAAAAGTACCTGTAGAGTATTGTCCTCGCTCGCGCGGTGTATACGCATATAAAGCACTGCTAGAATATTTAATTGAACAAGGTTAATGAATGAGTAAGCAATTGTTTGCTAATGAAAAAGTAATGAAACAATACCTTGGGGCTTTGTTATGTGAAGATGAGCCTGTAGATAACCTTGAGCCAGTTGCAAAATTACTTGAGCAAATCCCAGATGATTCACAACAGCTTATTCATTCAAAACCTAAAGAACAATTAAAAGCAGCAGAGAGTACATTTGATAATGACTTGCTCAATGTTGAAATTGAGCCAATAGCTGAGCCAGCGTTTGGAACTGAAAAAGTTAATGAAGTGGTTGACGAGGAAGTAATAGCACCTGCAATTACTACTATAGAAAAGCCAGAGCTGGAGATTGTAACTACTAGCCAATCAGACTATTTTGATGGTGAATTTCAGGCACTGTTTTTTGAAGTTGCTGGCTTGACCTTGGCTGTGCCATTAAAAGCACTTGGTGGAATACATCAATTAGGTGAAGTAAATCATTTGTTTGGTAAGCCGAAATGGTTTAAAGGCGTTATGCTCAACAGAGAAGAAAAGCTCAATGTTGTTGATACTGCGCGTTGGGTTATGCCAGAAAAATATGATGATAAATTAGAGGCATCTTTAGATTATCAATATTTGATTACACTAGGTGATAGCCAGTGGGGTTTATTAGCTGAAAAGTTGATAAATAACATTACATTGAGTAAAGAAGATGTAAAATGGCGTACAAATAAAAGCAAGCGCCCATGGCTTGCTGGCGTTATAAAAGAAAAAATGTGTGCTTTGATAGACGTAGATAATTTAAATATATTATTAGAGAAAGGCTTAGATAGCCGTCAGTAGTAATGACCATTACGGGGTAATAGCATGAATCAAGATAAATTACTGTCAGCAAATAAAAACGCAGATAATAACGATGAAATTTTACAGTGGGTTACGTTTAAGCTAGAGGAAGAAACCTACGGCGTAAATGTAATGCAAGTACAAGAAATACTTCGTTATACAGAGATAGCTCCTGTACCAGGTGCACCTTCATATGTGATTGGTATTATTAACTTACGCGGCAACGTTGTTACCGTTATTGATACTCGCGCACGTTTTGGTTTGCTAGCTGCTGATGCAACTGACAACTCTCGCATCTTAATTATTGAAGCAGAAGAGCAAGTTATTGGTATTTTAGCCGACAGCGTATCGGAAGTGGTTTACTTGCGCAGCTCTGAAATCGACAGTGCGCCAAATGTTGGTACTGAAGAAAGCGCTAAGTTTATTCAAGGTGTTTGTAACCGCGATAATGAATTACTGATTTTGGTTGATTTAAATAAGTTACTCAGTGATGACGAATGGGATGAGTTAAGCGATATATAAGCTTTACCAAATAAATTATGGTGTTACTTAGTATAGCTATATCAGCGTTAGCGGTAGGACTTATATCGCTGGCGTTAATTATTGCATTAAAAAATAAACACGCGAATGAAATTAATGCTGTATCGCAGCAGCTTAAAGATAGCTCTGAGCAGACTCATATTTTGCGCAGTGAAATTTCGGAGATTAGAACCGGGCTCTTAAGTATTGGTAAGCGAGTGCTTGAAGTCGAACAACAAAACCAAGATTTAATGCAACAGCAAGCGGCGCAAAAATACGATGACCCTGATGCTAAAATTTACTCTCGTGCTGTAAAAATGGTTGAGTTAGGTGCAGACCTTGATGAAGTAATACGCGAGTGCGAACTACCACGAGCAGAAGCCGAATTACTATTTTCATTACATAAACAAAAAGGTGCTTAGCGCCTTTTTTTATGTGCGGATAAATTGGCTCAAGCCTTAATATTTAACTTACCTTGAAAATCCTGCCAACCTGGCGGAAATTGACCTCTTAATACATACGAAAACGCAATAAGCTCTGCAATAACATAATAAAGCTCTTTAGGAATTTCTTCTCCTAACTCTAAATGCGACAACGTTTTAGCAAGTGCTGCATCTTCGTGGATCATAATTCCTTTTAGTTTAGCCGCTGCTATTATTTCATCAGCTAATTCACCAAATCCCTTAACACTTACAGTCGGTGTGTTACCAGCTTCGTACAAAAGCCCAATGGCTGATTTATTAATCGGTGTTTCATTCATAGCTAAACCTTAATATTAATAATTGCGTGAGATTTATAGAATGCCTGACTGTTGGCATCGTCTCTCTTTAAGTTGAGCTCGCCAACTTGTAAGCCATGTTTAGCTAGTTTTGATCTTAAATTATCTAAGTGAGGGTGAGCAATTGCACTTACTTCTTGGCTCGAGGCTAATAGCTGGCAATCGAGTGCTTTATCCATTAACTCAGCAGTAATTTGTAGCTGCCCAAGTTGGGCATAATCAAAGTTTAATCTGACAAACCATACATTTTTATCTTCTAATTTACCGGCGCTTGGCTTTTTATACTGTCCAAGTGTTATTTCTGTTTGGGCTGCTTCTGGAGGTAATCTCATCGGTAATAAAAATTGTGCAAGCGGGTTTGTGTCTGGCTGTTGATTTGGTGTTGAGACACTTACTTGGGTAAGTGTGTTTTTAACGTGTACGATTTCGCTGGCCAAAGCTTGTACTTGAGCTTGTTGAAGCTGTTCAAGCATTTTTGCTCCCGTGTTACCCATTTTAAAAGTAGGTATAAGTACTTGTAAGAGAGCATCTAAGCCAGTTTGATTATTAAAACTGATAGGCGTTGCTGATTGGCTAATGAGAGGCGCAGCTAAAATACTCACAGCCACCTGTTCAAGCCCTTTAGTGAAACTACTTTGCAGCATATCACCCGCTAGTTGAGTGGGCTGTAAAGTAGCAAGTATCTCACGCTGTATGGTTGCAGGGTTTATGTTATTACTTGAAACCATACGGTTAAATGCTTGATTAATTAAGCGAGTTAAATCAGGGGTGTCTTTTGTTGCCTTATCTGTAATATCAGTAATTTGACTGCTTAAAAGTTGTTTATTGTAAGCCAGCCTATCTGTAGGGGTTGTGGCATCAGGAAGCTTTAATAATGTACTTAATAGTTTTGCTTCTATTGGTTGTAGCATTTGACTACGAGAGGGCGCATTAGATAACGGCTCAGTTAACAAGGTAATGCTTTTAGTGTTCACTGTGCTTGTGTTGTTTTGATTATTATCGTTTATTGCAAGCTGTGCTGAGGAGGTGGTAAGTCCCTTAGTGACTACTTCATTGGTAGGGTTAACCAAGGCGTTCGGTTTACTGTTTTCACTAGTAATAAGGGGTTTTAATTGGCTTGCTTTTAAATCACTTAGCTTAGCGCTCGCCACTTCACCTGAGGTAGTATTATTTGTTATTGGCGTGTAGGTTGTTGCTGTGTTTGCAGGTGTTTGCCAAACACTAACACTTCCTTTTACTAGTTGCGTTAATTGTACAATCGGCGGGAGCCTTGAAAAGTGCTCTGGCAAAATATTGCTCGTATTGTTATTTAACGCAGTACTCACACTTTGAGTAATGTTAACTCTATTTAGCGGTGATTCACTCAGTTGTATAGCTAAAGACGTTTTTTGTTGCGCGGGCGAAGTTGATAGCTGCGTTAACTCAGATTTACTTATTGTAGCAAAAGGTTTATTTTCAAAATATTTAACCGCATCATTAATTCGTGTTTTTAAATCACTAAAACTATTTTGTAGCCACGATTTTATTGGACTATTTAGGGTCAATAATGGATTTACTTTAATATTACTCGCAGAAACGGCTACTTCAGGTGCATTGCTTTTTTGCGCTAAAAGTAACTCGTTAAATGGTTTTGAGAATGAGTTGTTAAGCGTTACTTTTATATTGTTTGTATCGGTTTTAATAAATAATTTATCTGCCTGGTTGACTAAATTTACTTTAATAGGTGTATTCGGTAGTTCGGCAAGTTGTTGATTAGTGATAGTTGTTGTAAATGAACCTGACTTTTGAGGATGAGTTAAAATAGCCAGTTTTGGTGTTACTTGAAGCTGTGCACTGGGTAACAAGGCCGCGAGTAAATTAGTAAGTTTAGTTTGGCTAAGTGGTTGCGAGTGAACCGTATCAGCAAAGCGGTTAATAATATTAATCTGCGCGCCTTTATTAGTCGTACTAACAACTACTTTTAAGGGCTGTTCTGTTGTAAGTAACTGGGCTACGTCTTTATTTATGGCAATACTTGCGTTGAGTTTATCAATAACTAACTTGGGAGACGGGGATACAGCAACTTGTACATCCATTGGTTGGCTTTGTACCTCAGTGCCCGTGCTTACATAATTTAACAAGCGCTGCAATTGTACTGGCTGATTTAAAGTAAGGGTTGTACTGTTTGGCGAGATGTTGAGCTGCTTACCATCAGGGCTGATCTGTATGTTAGCACTGACTATTTTTTGCAGGTTTTGTGGTGCGCTTGTAGTGCCAAGCCTTAATGTTTGCCAATGCTTATCAATAAATACATCAAGCGTAATCGAGTCTTTCGAAAATTGGATGTTTTTAGCCGCAAGTACCTCACTAGGTAACTGTGGTAACTCATTGGTCTGGCTGTGAGCAGATTGATTGATAACCAATGAGTTAGATAATGTTATTTGCGTTGGTGTATTCATTATTTTAAATCAAGTTTTTGTTAATCGATTATAAAGCAATATTCGTATTACCCTATCATTATGGTAGACTAACGCCTAATTTTTGGCAGAGAGAATCGTCATCTTGTTACACATTAAGTCCGTCACCTGCATCAAGCAAGATCGTTGTTTGTTTGCGGATCTTAATTTTAGCCTTAATAGCGGTCAAATCATGCAATTAGCGGGTCCTAATGGGGCTGGTAAAACATCGCTACTGCGTATTATTGCTGGCTTTTCTGTGCCTGATGAAGGGTCTGTTCTGTTCCAAGATCAACCTATATCTAAGTACTATGAAGAGTATGCCAGAGATCTGCTTTTTATAGGGCATAAAACAGGTGTAAGTACTCAGCTTAGTGCAGTTGAAAATGTTCGCCACTGGTTACAAATTAATGGCTACATAAATGAGCCTGATTTATATCCTATTTTAGCGCAACTTGGCCTTGTTGGACTCGAAGATGTACCCGTTAGAATGCTATCTGCTGGACAACAACGACGTGTAGCGCTTGTTAGGCTTTGGTTAAGTGATGCTAAATTATGGGTACTTGATGAGCCATTTACCGCGCTTGATAAAAGCGGTGTCGCCTTTTTACAGCAGCGATTTACTGAACACTTACAAAGCGGTGGTGCCATTTTATTAACGACCCACCAAGACTTAACGACCCACTTTAGTAACTTACAAACGGTTACACTGGAGTATCGCCACTAATGACTCGTCAACACTCTTATTGGTTGCTATTTAGTGCGGTATTTACCAAAGATGTAAAACTTGCGTTTCGCCAGCGCGCCGAAATTGTAAATCCTATTTTATTCTTCTTAATTGTAATTTCATTATTTCCGTTAGCAATAGGGCCTGAGCCCGGTCTACTTGCGAGAATGGCGCCAGGTATTATTTGGGTTGCCGCATTACTCTCTACCATGTTGGGTTTAGATAAGTTGTTTAGGGATGATTTTAACGATGGCTCGTTGGAGCAGTTAATTGCATCCTCTTATCCATTATCGCTAACCGTACTTGCTAAAGTGGCTGCTCATTGGGTGGTGACAGGTTTACCGCTTGTATTAATGACCCCGCTATTTGCATTGTTGTTAAACCTAGAAAGTACGGCGTTAACAGCAACCGTTTTAACATTATTATTAGGCACACCATTATTGAGCTTTATTGGCGCAATAGGCGCAGGGCTTACTGTGGGGTTACAAAAAGGGGGTATTTTGATGAGTTTACTCGTACTGCCTTTGTATATTCCTGTTTTGATTTTTGCAACGTCGGCTATCGATACCAGTACAATGTCACTGGATTATAGTGGGCAGCTTGCCATCCTTGGTGCAATGTTACTTATTGCTATTATAAGCGCACCAATTGCCATATCGTCAGCTTTAAAAGTGAGTGTAAGTTAATGTGGAAGTGGTTACATCCCTATGCTAAAGCAGAGCGTGCATACCAGTTATGCAATACGTTACTGCCATATTTTGCCGTAGTTACCGTAGTTAGTATGATTGTTGGATGGGTATGGGGGCTTGGTTTTGCACCTGCCGATTACCAACAAAAAGACAGCTACCGTATCATCTTTATTCATGTGCCTTCTGCCATTTTATCTATGGGGGCTTACTCATCAATGGCGATTGCCGCTATCGTTGCACTTGTATGGCAGCTACGAAATGCCGAGCTTGCTGTTATTGCTATTGCGCCTGTTGGTGCATGTGTTACTGCTATAGCGCTTATTACTGGCGCTGCATGGGGTAAACCTATGTGGGGTGCTTGGTGGGTATGGGATGCGCGTTTAACGTCTGAACTTATTTTATTATTTTTATATCTTGGCGTGCTTTCGCTTTACCATGCATTTGAAGATAAGAAGTCAGCAGGGCGTGCGGCTTCTATTTTAGCAATTGTTGGCGTAATTAATTTACCTATTATTCATTACTCTGTTGAATGGTGGAATACGTTACACCAAGGTGCAAGCATTACAAAGCTAGATACAAAAGCAATAGATCCAAGTATGTTTTGGCCTCTTATGGTTAATATTTTAGCCTTTGCTGCTTTTGTTGGAACAGTGACTTTAATTCGTCTTAAAAATGAAATTTTGCAACGAGAAAAGCACCGACCGTGGGTTCGCTCGTTGTTAAATAAGGGGTAATTATGCAGTTTGACTCTTTTTCTGATTTTATTGCAATGGGAGGTTATGGATTTTATGTCTGGCTTTCTTTTGGTACATGCGCACTTATTTTACTCGGTATTTTAGTGAACTCTTTGAGAGACACCAAACGTATTATGGCTTCAGTGGAGCAACAAATAATACGTGAAGCGCGAATTAAAAAAGCTAAGCAGGAACAAATCTCATGAATCCAAGACGTAAAAAGCGACTATTGGTAATTATTGCCGTACTGTTTGGTATTGGTGGGTCAATTGGTTTAGTGCTTTATGCACTGCAAGAAAATATTAATCTTTTTTATACGCCAAGCGAATTAATTGATGGCAAAGGCCCTAACAAAGAAAAACCACATATAGGTCAAAAGTTACGTATTGGCGGCATGGTTGTGCCAGGCACGGTTGAGCGTAATGAACAAAGCTTACAAGTAAGCTTTAAGCTAATAGATACAGGCCCATTAGTGACTGTGCGTTATCAAGGCATATTGCCAGACTTGTTTCGTGAGGGGCAAGGCATTGTAGCGCAGGGCGTATTAGTCGAGCCTAATGTTATTGAAGCATTTGAAGTGCTTGCAAAGCATGACGAAGAATATATGCCAGCAGAAGTTGCAGAGGCAGTTAAAGGTATTAAGCACGAAAAACCAAAATACAACTTAGATAGTGGTAATTAGCTATGATCCCAGAAATTGGTTATTTTTCTTTAACGCTTGCTATGGTGCTAAGCGTTTTACTGTGTATTTTTCCTCTTTGGGGCGCGCATACTGGTAATCTTCGGTTAATGCGTGCGGCTCCATCTTTAGCAATAGGCCAGTTTGCTTTTGTACTAATCTCTTTTGCTGCACTTATTTATGCAAGTTTAACAGACGACTTTACCGTATCTTACGTAGCGTATCATTCAAGTAGTACGCTGCCTTGGTACTATAAAATCACCTCTACGTGGGGCGGTCATGAAGGTGCTATTTTATTATGGTTAGTAATGCAAGCGGGTTGGACTGCTGCTGTAGCAGCGCGTTCTAAATCATTACCTTGGGTATTACGTGCTCGCGTACTGGGTGTACTTGGTTTTTTAGGTGTAGGTTTTATGATGTACACCTTACTGCTTTCAAGCCCGTTTGAGCGCCTACTTCCTTATTTTCCGGTAGAAGGGCGTGACTTGAATCCGCTGCTTCAAGATCCAGGTATGATTATTCATCCACCATTACTGTACATGGGTTATGTGGGGCTGTCGGTTGCTTTCTCTTTTGCTATAGCTGCATTGTTAACAGGTAAACTTGATAACACATGGGCTAAATGGTCACGCCCGTGGACGATGACTGCGTGGGGTTTCTTAGGTTTAGGTCTTACTATTGGTAGCTGGTGGGCGTATTCAGAACTAGGCTGGGGCGGCTGGTGGTTTTGGGATCCAGTAGAAAACGCAGCGCTTATGCCTTGGCTTGTTGCAACCGCATTACTGCATTCATTAAGTGTGACAGAAAAGCGCGGTATATTTAAATCATGGACCGTATTACTCGCAATTGCAGCATTCTCTTTAAGTTTGCTAGGTACGTTTATTGTACGCTCGGGTATTATTGTATCGGTACATGCGTTTGCTACAGACCCCGATAGAGGCTTATTTATACTCGCCTTTTTAGGCATCGTTGTCGGTGGTGGCTTGGCGTTATATGCAATGCGTGTGTCACAAGTTCACAGTGAAGGACGATACAAGCTGGTATCGCGCGAAGTGGCGTTATGGCTCAATAATATATTTTTAGTTGTTGCTACATTAATTGTTATGTTAGGTACATTGTTGCCAATGGTTCATAAAGAAATGGGCTTAGGTAGCATTTCTATTGGCGAACCGTTTTTTAATAAGATGTTTGCAATAATTTTAGTACCATTTGCTATTTTGATGGGTATCGGACCACTTTTACGTTGGAAGCAAAACAAGTGGGCTTTTTTGCAAAACAAAATATTAATGGGCGTATTAGCAAGTGTTGTGATTACCTGCGCTTGGTTATTCTCAAGTTACGATTTAGTAAAACCACTTACGTTATTAGCGACAACACTGGCGGTTTGGATTGCAATATCAACAGGGATTGATATTTACACCAAAGCAGCTGTGCACGGGAGCTTAAAAGAAGGCTTAAAACGCTTTACTGTAAGTTACTGGGCTATGGTACTTGGGCATATTGGTATTGCATTTATTATTGCGGGCGTAACACTTACCTCTGCTTATTCAGTAGAGCGAGATGTATCGATGAAACCGGGTGAAATAGCACAGCTTAATGAGTATGAATATCGCTTTGATGGCGTTAAAACTATTCGTGGGCCAAACTACAGCGGTCATGCGGGCGTTGTATCTGTGCTTAAAAATAATGAGCTAGTAACACGTTTACACGCCGAAAAACGTAAATATGACATTGGTATGCAGTTTATGACTGAGGCGGCAATAGATGCCGGTTTTAAACGTGATTTATATTTAGCATTAGGTGAGCAATTAAGTGGTGATGCATGGTCACTTCGCATTTATCATAAACCATTTGTACGCTGGATATGGATTGGTGGCGTGCTTATGTCATTTGCAGGTTTCATGATTTTGTTTGATAAACGTTACCGTACATCAGCTAAAACAGCCCGTAAAGATGTACCGGAGAGTGTTTTATGAACCGTAAAATTTTAGCTATTGCGCCGCTTTTAGTGTTTGCTTTTGTGTGTGTATTTTTATACCAAGGTCTTTTTGCCAACCCTCGTGAAATTCAAACAGGGCGGATAGGTCAAGAAATGCCAGCGTTTAATTTACCTGATTTAATGCAAGACAATAAGCAGTGGGCCAACGAGTCGTTAAAAGGTGAAGTTTACTTATTAAATGTATGGGGTACGTGGTGCCCAACATGTTTAGTCGAACTTGGTTATTTAACTAAGTTACGTGAGCAAGGCGTTAAAATTATTGGACTATATTACGTACAAGGTTACGACTCTGATTTTGATGGCCCGTTTGATATGCAATCACTTCGCAGCGAAGTCACTGATATGCTGCAACGTGCAGGTGACCCTTACCAATTTAATATTTTAGATTTACACCGTACTTTGTCGTTGGATTTAGGCGTGTCGGGTGCGCCAGAAACTTTTTTAGTCGATAAAAACGGCACTATTTTGTTACATCACACCGGTGATATAAATCCGCGAGTATGGCGAGCTAAATTTGCGCCAATTATGCAGGAGCTTAAATAATGAAGTGGTTACTACTTACGCTTAGCCTTTTTGTAAGCATGGGTGCGTTTGCACAGCAAGATCGCTATCAATTTGATAACAACAAACAAGCAATATTGTTTGAAGAGTTAACCAAAGAGCTACGTTGCCCTAAGTGTCAAAATCAAAACATTGCGGACTCCGACGCTGTTGTTGCTAAAGACTTGCGCGATAAAGTACTCGTATTGGTTAAAGAAGGTAAAAGTAAAGACGAAGTGATTGATTACATGATAGACCGCTTTGGTTATTTTGTTCATTACGACCCACCTGTTACACCCGCTACTTTAGTACTTTGGGTATTACCTGTATTAATTGTAATTGTTGGCTTTGGCTTTATTGTTATTCGCCAACGAAAAGCATCAGTAAAACAAACATGGAGCAGCGACGATGAAATGCTGCTAGCGAAGCTAATTGAACAAAATAAACGTCAGGAGCAAAGCTAAATGATTTTAATGTGGGCGTGTTTTGCCTTACTCACACTGGTTGCTCTTAGCTTTGTTATGATACCTTTTTTAAAAAAAGAGCGCGTTCAAACAATTACTCATAATGCCAATGCTGAGCTAATTAGCATTTATGAGCAGCGTTTAGTTGATTTACAAACTGATTTAGATAATCAACGTATTGATGGCGTAAACCACGCAGAATCAATTGTTGAATTAAAACGTCGCTTATTGAATGAGTTATCACCAGAAAAATCACTAAACAGCAAAGGTAATAACCGTATTTTTGCTTTAACAGGCGGTGCATTTGTTCTTGCACTTACAGGGATTTTTTATAGTTTTACAGGCAGTCAGCAGCAAATTTCGGCTTGGCATGACGCAATGGATAATTTAGCTGAATATGGCGAGCGTGCTGTAATGCAAAAAGGTGAGCCGCTTAGTCAAAATGAGCTGCAGGCTTTTGCATTGGCGCTTCGTACTAAACTTAGCCGCTCTGGCGATGATGAAGTTGCTTGGATGCTACTTGGTCGAGTGGCTATGTCGCTTAATGAATTTGACATGGCGCAGCAGTCATTTGATAAAGCACTACGTATGAACCCTGATAATATGCAGGTTCTTATTAGTTACAGTCAGGTTTTATTACTTGAAGGTAGCGAAGCTAATATGACTCGCGCGGCAGGTATGCTTTCAAAAGTGCTAAACGTTGAGCCTACTAATTTAGATGCTATTTCGTTACTAGCGCTGATAGCGTATGAGCGTAAAGATTGGCCGCAAGCTAAAACTGCATTTGAAGTTTTATTGGCGAGCATGGAAAAAAATGATTCACGTTATAACATGATCTCAGAACGTATTGCTGATATTGAGCAACAAATGCAAAGTGAAGGCTCAGTTATGCCAGTTACTACTACAACGGGTGCTATTGCAGTTACAGTCGACATTGCAAAAGAGCTTATTGATAAACAGCCAAAAGACGGTATTTTGTTTATATTTGCAAAAGCTGCAACTGGCTCACCTATGCCATTGGCTGCTGTTAAGCTTACTAAATATTCATTTCCAATTACAGTTGAGTTGAGTGATAGTAGTGCAATGGTTGCAGGGCTTAACCTATCTAGTGCAGAAAATATTATTATTTCGGCGCGTATTTCTATCGATGACTCTGTTATGCCAAGCTCTGGTGAGCTAGAAGGTTATTCACAGGCGTTAAAGCGTGAAAGTGTAAGTGACTACCAACTTCAAATTGATACATTAATACCTTAAGGACGTTAGATGTTAAAACACAGTTTTACTTTTTTATGTTTATTGATACTAGCCGGCTGTGCTCAAGTCCCTCAAAGCAAAGTAGATGAAAGAGATCCGCTGCAAAGTATTAATCGTCCATTATATGACTTTAATATGGATGTACTGGATGCTTATTTGTTGCGCCCAGTTGCTGTAGGTTATGTTGAAGTAACGCCTGTACCGGTAAGAAACGGTATTGTTAATTTTACAGGTAATATCACCGCACCTGTAGATATGATCAATGCGGGTTTGCAAGGTAAACCGGGTAATGCAAGCGTGAGCTTAGCACGCTTTTTAATTAACTCTACTGTCGGTCTTTTTGGTATCTTTGATGTTGCAAGCTCACTAGGTCTTGAAATAGTCGATGAAGACTTTGGGCAAACGTTGGGTGTATGGGGCGTAGGTGATGGCGCCTATTTAATGCTACCAGGTATGGGGCCAACAACAGCACGTAACCTGACCGGTGATGTAGTCGACAACTTTGTATTACCTGAAGTTGCGCTAACGACTCCACAAACTATTTTAGTATTTGTTTTAAAAGCAGTTGAGGCGCGTGCATCTTTAATACCACAAGAAGGGCTATTAAATGATTCACTTGATCCGTACTTATTTGTAAAAGATATTTACTTCCAGCGTCAAATTTATGAGCTGTACGATGGCAATCCACCAGTTAAAGAAGAGCCAGCTGATTTTGATGAAGACTTTTTAGAAAGTTTATAATTGAAGCCACTAATAAAAACGCCAGCTAAATGCTGGCGTTTTTATTTACTGTTTATATAGAATCTGAACTTTGGCTAGAGAAAAATAAACTTAGATATCATTATGATTCAATATATTAGTAAATGTTTTAACCAGAGTTCGGGTTACTTATTTTTCGTTAACTATTAACTGCATTTGCTCATTAACCCAAGTCAGTGCTTCATGATAGGCATCAGGAACTTTTTCACCTAGGTTTAGTTCTTTCGTTAATTCGTTTGCGGCTGACCAGTTAGCTTGTTCATAATACTTAACTAAGTTTAAATATTTTGCCAGCAAGCCTTCATCGTTTAATAACGCTGCTTTTATGTCATTCGAAAGTGGAAGCTTTTTCATAACGCTTTCCATACTCTCATCTAAAATAGCATCCATAAGAGACATCATACCGGTTAAAAATGCCATGCCGGTATCTTTAAATTGTCCATGGGATATAGCGAGTAACTCACCAAAACGAGCGCGCGTAAGCGATAGCCTAATTAGCTCTACAGGTTTATCTGCTGATACTTGCGCTGCAAATAATAATGATAATAGTTTTTTAATTTCGTTAGCACCAAGCACTATAAGGGCTTGCTTAATGGTACTTATTTCAGCACGCCTTGCAAAGGCAGCAGAATTTGAATACCTAAGTAATTTGTAAGATAGGTTTACATCACGCTCAAACACATCAGTGATTTTTTTAAGATCCATATCAACGCTTGATGTTTCGTAAAGTAATTCAGCTAATGCCATTTCTGAAGGCGGTAGAGCCTTACTTTGTACCATTTCCGGTTTGGAGAAGAAAAATCCTTGGAAATAATCAAAACCAAGCTCTAGAGCTTGTTGGTAAATTTCATAGGTTTCTACTTTTTCGGCAAGTAACTTAATATGCGAGTGCAGTTTTAAATCATTAAGAACCGTTTTTATTGTATCTATATCAGATGCTAAAAAGTCTATTTTAATAATATCAATAAATGGATAAAAGTGGCGCCAAACAGGCTGATGAATATAGTCATCAAGAGCAATAGTGTAACCTTTATCTTTTAGATCTTTCACTATGGCTAATAATCGCTTCCCAGGTTGCACAGTTTCAAGGATTTCTACAACTACAGTATCTTTGCCCAGTAGTGTTGGGTAGCCCTTTGATAGCGTTTCTAGGGTGAAATTTATATAGGCGGGTTTATTGTCGGTTAAATCTTCTAAGCCGAAATTAAACTGACTACCTTCAATTAGTCGTGTAGTTGCCTCGTCACCGTCTATATCGGGAAATACGTTATCAACGCCATCGCGAAATAAAAGTTCATATCCGATGAGCTTTTTATCTCTGTCTAAAATAGGTTGGCGTGCAGCGTAAAAATACATAAACAGTTCCGTAAGAGTAATCTAATTAGTTATTGTAATAATATATGGCAAAAGACTCAAAATAGCATTACGTATATTTGCTAGATTAATAAATTATCATTAAAAATTAAGGTCTTTCTAGTATTTAATTTATTATATTTCACCAATTCGCTTTAAAATTATTCAACATGAGTATTTTTGTATCAGGTGAGGGCAACAAGTTGGAGATTTTATTATCAAGCATGATATAGTCAGCGAGAATGGTTTTTACCCCAATAGTGTCTTAACTATAAAATTTTAAGAGTCATTATTTGGATTAAAGCCTATTATTAATAATTATGCGGAGGCTAATTTGGAAACAGGAATGATTATTTCACTAGCATTATATTTTATTGTAATGTTAGGTATCGGACTATATGCATATAAGCAATCTACTGACGATGTATCTGGTTACATGTTAGGTGGACGAAATCTATCTCCAAGTGTAGCTGCACTGTCTGCAGGTGCATCTGATATGAGTGGCTGGATTTTAATGGGCCTACCTGGTGCGATGTTTGTTACTGGTTTTAGTAGTACATGGATAGCAATTGGCTTGGTGATTGGTGCTTGGTTAAATTATCTGTTAGTTGCACCGAGATTACGTGTTTACACTGAAAAAGCAAATGACTCTATAACCATCCCAGACTACTTTTCAAATCGCTTCAATGATAAATCCAACCTATTACGTGTTGTATCAGCTGTGGTAATTATTGTTTTCTTTACTCTTTATACTTCATCTGGTGTTGTCGCTGGTGGTAAATTGTTTGAAAGCTCATTTGGTTTAACTTATGAAATGGGTTTATACATTACAACGGGCGTAGTTGTTTTATATACCTTGTTTGGTGGTTTTTTAGCTGTAAGCTTAACTGACTTTGTGCAAGGTTGTATTATGTTCATTGCACTTATTCTAGTACCAACGGTTGCATACTCTTTGCTTGAACAACCTTTAGAATCAACTTTACATAGCGTAAATCCAGATATGCTTAACTGGATTGGTGCAGGTTCTGCATTAGGTATTATTTCTGCAATGGCTTGGGGTTTAGGTTATTTTGGCCAACCACATATCATTGTTCGTTTTATGTCGGTACGTAGTGTTAAAGATATGCCTAAAGCACGCCGTATTGGTATGACATGGATGATTGTTGCTGCCATTGGTGCTGTTGGTACTGGTATATTTGGTGCAGCTTATACTTATGAGAACAACATTGTAGTTGAAGACCCTGAAACAATTTTCTTAATTCTTTCTGAGTTGCTGTTCCATCCACTTATTGCTGGCTTTTTACTTGCTGCAATTTTGGCTGCGATTATGAGTACTATCTCATCTCAATTATTGGTTAGTTCAAGTTCATTAACAGAAGATTTCTATAAAACATTCTTACGTAAAGATGCCAGTGATAAAGAGCTAGTTGCTGTTGGCCGTATTAGTGTTGCCGTAGTTGCTATGTTCGCTATTTATTTAGCTTACGACAGAGATAGCTCTATTTTAGACCTAGTAAGTAATGCGTGGGCTGGCTTTGGTGCTGCGTTTGGACCTCTTGTATTGTTTAGCCTTTATTGGAAACGCATGAACTTTGCTGGTGCGTTAGCTGGTATGTTAGTAGGCGCATTTACTGTGCTAATTTGGATATATGGACCATTTACTATCAATGGTGAAAGCTTAAGTAGCTTTATGTACGAAATAGTACCGGGCTTTATTTTAGCGAGTATTGCAATTGTTGTTGTTAGCTTAGTAACAAAAGAGCCTGAGCAAAACATCACTGCTTTATTTGATGAAGTAGAAAAAGAGCTTTAATTAGCAATTACTATTTATTTTAAAATGAGTAGTAATTAATACCAATCCGCAATAATACTTAATCATTTTGCGGGGCTAAACGTGTTGCTACCGGCGTTAAAAAATTCTCATTTAGAACAACTAAATATCGAATTTTTGCCTAGCTATCAACACGTTTTTCCACCCTCAAAGAGATCATTTAATTAAGCGAATTGGTATAATAAAAAAGGGAGCAACTTAGTTGCTCCCTTTTTTATTTAGTTTGTCCCGTTCGAGGAGGGAGCATTCTATGAATTAACTTACTTTTTTATCGTTGTTATCTTCAATTGATGCAACGTTATCTGACTTTTTACTTTTTGCTGGCGCTTTGGTAACAGCTGGATCTTTGCCACCTTTTAATATGGTCATAAAATCATCTTTGCTTTTCGCTATTTCTAAAGCAAGTGATTCAATTTGTTGCTCACTAAGCGGTACGTCTACCTTTTCTAGCATCAGCTCAAGTGATTCTGCTATATCGAGCATCTTGTCATAAGCATCCGCTTCTTTTTTGGTAGTAAACGTCATACGCTCGACTCCGTTTCGTTCTACAACATATTTAACAACAACAGCCATGATTTCTCCTGCAAAATTGCTTGGCACCGTGGTTTTTAAAAAACCATTAGATTACTGTTTTTATGTACAGTAATGGTTTGTAAGTAAATTTGCAAGCGCGAAGTATTAATTTTTAGGTGTCTTAAATTTGACAAAAAACGGTAACTTTACTTTAGTTAAGCAATCACTTTGTTGTACCAGCTGCATTTTCAGGATTTCGGATCATAGTGATAATGCGTTTAGGTACACTTTAAGTGATGAACTTTACAGTTCCTTATTTATTGATTTCCTGAGCAATACTCAAAATTAAGAAAAGAAGAATAAGGGCAAGTTTAATGAAAACGTTAAAAAATTTACTCATCATAAGTTTATTATGTTTACTACCCGCGACTACCGCGTATGCACAATTATCAGAAGTAACTAAGCAAATGCCTCAAGCTGAGACAATTAGTATAAATAATGCTGATGCAGAGATGCTTGCTAAGTTACCTGGTATAGGTAAGAAAAAAGCGCAGGCAATTGTGGATTATCGTGAAGAAAATGGCGAATTTAAAAGCGTTAGTGATTTATCGCAAGTTAAAGGGATTGGCAAAAAACTTTTAGCTAAATTAGAGGGGAAACTTTCACTTTAATATTTCTAAAAAGTAATCAGGGTGCTAGGCGCCCTGATTAAATTGTTTTAGCGCATCGCTTAAGTGCTTTTTAGCAAAGTTAATTTCAATAGGTGTAGTTAATAGTGGATAGCACAATCCGCCAAGTATCAAAAATGGTATTAATATCCAACCTTTAAATACAGTGAATATTAAAAATAGTGGGCTAAGTAATAGCAACTTTATAATACGCAATAGAACTTTATCAGTTGGCGATAGCTGACTTAATGCAAGCGCAATTACGTCTTGACGCTGGCGTACTTTTAAATGCTTAAGCTGGTCTAATTGGCTTGAAAAAAATGTAAACATATCAAATCGACTTTTTAATTGATAAACGGGCAATAATTATAATAAATAGCGTTAGTGAGAAAATCCCAAATATCACTTCCATCCAAGCAGGCATGCTCATGCCAACAAACTGCCAATCTATATTTCCACAATCCCCGGTAGCTTGAAAAAAGCTAGGTATCCATTCATGTAGTGGCATAAATGATGGGAAATTTGGTTCAAACTCGCAGCTAAATGCAAAAGGGTCTGTGGTGGTCTGCATATCAATATGTTCGCGAGCAATTAAGTATCCCCAAACACTCGATATTCCCCAAATAACATACGCTATCATACGCACAGTTTTACTTTGTGGTTTACTTGAGCCTACAATCCCTGCGCCTAATAACCCCAATACTGCAGTGCGTTGATATATACACATTATGCAAGGCGCTAACCCCATTTTGTATTGAAAGAAAAGAGCGGTAACTTCAAGTAAAAAAACGATAGCTGTAAATAAAAGCCACGGGGTTCGTTGGGTAGGTAATTGTGCAAGCCAGTTCATAAAAATTCCGCGTTTTAATAGGACGTTAGATTATGACGTAGGATAAAGTATGCAGCAACAAAAAGGAAAAAAAAGCTACCGAAGTCGCTTTTTATAAGATGAAATTAATGACTACTCAATTCAGCCTTAGCAAAGGTTAAATGACGTTCTATTATTTTCCCATCGATACATAAGCTCAGTTATATTGCTTACTTATACTAAGGTGATGCATCATCTAAAGAATTTTTTATGGTTGCACTTTTTTGTACTTTTTCTTATGGCAAGTGCGGGATAAGTTAATTAAGCTCAGGCGCTGCGTAAATAAAAATATCTCCATAATAACAATGTACCTACAATGAATATTACTCTAGATATTCATGCATTGTAGCTAAATTAGAGAAACCCAAATTTAATTATTTATTAATTTTAAATTTCTACCCATTTGCTTTATTAATATATATTACTTTACTTGTTAGTTGTGCTTCGTCTGGTACAATCAGTCAGTTATTCGTGTAAAACGATGAGTGTTGATTAATTCGAGTGGGAACTGGATGAGAATTTTTAAAGCGAAAAGCCCAGCAGGATTTGCTGAAGAATATATAGTTGAGTCCATTTGGAACGGCGATTTCCCTCCAGGTTCAATTTTACCTGCCGAGCGAGAACTTTCAGAGTTAATTGGTGTTACAAGAACAACCTTGAGAGAAGTACTACAGCGTTTAGCGCGTGATGGTTGGCTAACAATTCAGCATGGTAAACCTACTAAAGTAAATAACTTTTGGGAAACGTCTGGCTTAAACATTCTTGAAACATTAGCGCGCTTAGATGAAGACAAGATGCCAGAGCTGACAGATCAGCTTTTATCTGCACGTACTAATATTAGTGCTATTTATACACGTGCTGCAATTAAGTTAAATCCTGAACGCGTAATTGAAATTTTATCACAAAGCCATGAGCTAGAAGACACCGCTCAAGCATTTGCCGACTATGATTATAAAGTGCATCACGAATTAGCCGTTGCGGGTAATAACCGTATTTATGTATTAATACTTAATGGTTTTAGAGGCTTTTATTCAAAGATTGGTTGTCATTACTTCTCTGATGCCGGAACTCGTGAACTTGCTCGTCAGTTTTATAAAGATTTAACCATTTTGGCAGAAAATAAAGAGCATGATGGTGCTATTTCGATGATGCGTAAATACGGTCATCAAACAGGTGAGATTTGGCAAAAAATCCGTGGTGATATGCCCTCAGATATAATGGACTAAGTCTAAGCGAGAAACCTGCATTTGCAGGTTTTTTTATATCTATAAAATTTAGCGCCACCGTATATGAAATTCTAAAAAGTTTAATGTATAAACCACTTCGATATTTTTAAAATTTCTACTTAGTTACAACGCAACTTACCCTTTAAAATAGACCTATTATTTAAGCATATTAGTGCAAGTTGCAAGTGTTCGTTATTTTCGATTGCTCACATCGTTAAATGCGATTGTTCTTTTGCAGTGAATAACTTTAGAATGCCAATTAATTATATGTATGCGCTATTGGTTTTTAATTTTTAGCGCCCATATAAGTACCAGCATTGCGAAAGCAATTGAAAACAAACTCAAAATATTTGGAGAATAAAATGGGTGTATTAGTAGGCCGCCAGGCACCAGACTTTACCGCTGCAGCTGTTCTTGGTAACGGTGAAATTGTAGATAGCTATAACCTTCATGAAACAATTAAAGGTAAAAAAGCAGTTATCTTCTTTTACCCACTAGATTTCACGTTTGTATGTCCTTCTGAACTTATTGCATTTGATAAGCGTTTTGAAGAGTTTCAAAAGCGTGGCGTAGAAGTAATTGGTGTTTCTATCGATTCACAATTCTCACATAACGCATGGCGTAACACTGCTGTTGCAGACGGCGGTATTGGTAAAGTTCAATACGCACTAGTTGCAGACGTTAAACACGAAATTTGTAAAGCATATGACGTTGAGCATCCAGAAGCGGGTGTTGCGTTCCGTGGTTCTTTCTTAATTGATGAAGAAG
This sequence comes from Pseudoalteromonas sp. SG45-1, assembly GCF_014164135.1. NCBI lineage: Bacteria > Pseudomonadati > Pseudomonadota > Gammaproteobacteria > Alteromonadales > Pseudoalteromonadaceae > Pseudoalteromonas > Pseudoalteromonas sp. SG45-1. Next base: position 70,223 of record NZ_JACJEP010000011.1, on the reverse strand, counting down.
GTAACGTACGTCACCAAGTAGTGAACGATTTACCACTAGGTCGTAACATAGACGAAATGCTTCGCATGGTTGACGCGCTAGCGTTCCATACTGAGCACGGTGAAGTATGTCCTGCTGGTTGGACTGAAGGTAAAAAAGGTATGGACGCAAGCCCTGAAGGCGTTGCTAAGTTCTTATCTGAAAACGAAGGCGAGCTATAATTTAGCCCTTAGTTTTAAATAAAAAAACCGCCAATTGGCGGTTTTTTTATTTGTAGCGTTAGCTCACTTTAAAATAAGCTCGCAAAGTTAAAACGAGAAACTAACTTTAGTGTAGAAGTATCGGCCTCTAGGGTTGTGTACACCTGAGGCATAACCGTATAGATCAGCGTCGCCATCACCAATTGCAAATGGTGGCTCTTCATCAAATAAGTTATTTACACCTAGCGATACTTTAGTTGAGTCAGTAACACGATAAGATGTTTGTAAGTCTACCAATGTTTGCGAATCAATCATACGTGATGTATTGCTATCAAAGTCTAAATTACCGTCAAAATCAATATCAGGGGTATCTTCAAACTCACCTACATAACTGATGTTTACGTTTGTATTAAACTCGCCAATTTCCCAGTTTGTAGAGAAAATCCAGCGGTGCTCTGGATAGCCATACTCACCGGTGTAATCGCGGCCATCTTTTTCAAATTTATTTTGGTATGCCCATTCTAAATTAAATTTCAATAAACCTAAGTCATCAAGTGAGTGATTGTAGTTAGCTGAAACATCAACTCCAGATACTTCTTGCGAAGAAACGTTTTCAAATGTGCTGTAAATTTTTTGAATTGTTCCTAAGCTATCGCCACCTGTAGGTGTTAAGCGCACACATACAGTACTATCTTGGTTATTACACTCAGAGTTATAAATTGGACCAAACTCTTGCTCATCAATTTTGTTATCTTGAGTGATGCTCCACACATCGACACTTAAACCAAACTCAGCAGAAGGCGCCCAAATAAAGCCGACATTCCATGATTCTGATTCTTCAGCTTCAAGGTCAGGGTTACCAGCAAATTCAATGTTGTAATCAAGTGCATCACAATCAAGGCCCGTTGCTTCACATCGGTATGTATCTACAAAGAATTGGCTTTCTTGAGATGGACCTAAACCAACTTGTGCCAAAGAAGGCGCTCTAAAGCCTTGTGCCCAAGAGCCACGCACTGTGATTTCATCAGTAGGCGCCCAGCGAAGAGCTACTTTAGGGTTTGTTGTTGTACCGAAGTCACTGTAGTCATCGTAACGGCCAGCAAGTTGTAGCTCTAAATTATCAGCAAGAGGGATAGAAAACTCGACATAGGCTGCGTATTGTTCACGATCTGCAGATGCAGATACAGACTCTGTGCCAAATATTAAACCACGTTGAAATTGATCATCTGGAATGTCATTAACGTCTTCTTCACGGTACTCAATACCTGCAGCCATCATTACTACATCATCGCCAAAACTAAATGCTTCACCTGTAATGTTTGCATCAAAGGAAGTCATGTGAGACTCACCACGACGCACTAAGCTTGTTGTAATACGATCAATTACAGCAGGGTCGTTGTATGTGCCACCAAATGGATTGTAGTTTCCTGCATCAATTTCTTGTTGTAAGAAATCAGTACGCACCCAACCTTGTGTTCTATCACCTGTTTGCAAAGATTTACTTCGGCCTTTTTGTACAGCGGTTTCCCAACTCCAGTCATTAAACTCACCTCTAAGCCCTGCAACAAAGCGAAGAGTATCTGATTCAATATCCCACTGGCGTGCGCCAGCATCAACTGTACGGTAACGACCAATTTGAATGTCTTCACCAAATGGATTGTTAGGGTGGCTAGCTGGGACAGTTAAGCCTGCATCTTCATCAAGTGGAGTAGGGGCTCCGGCCGCAACAGACGTATTGTGCTGTACTGCCATTTCTAAAAAGCCCGTAATGCCATTATCAAAGTTATATTCAAATTGAGAAATAGCACCCACGCGTTCAGACGCTGGTGCGATATAACCGTAGGGGCCGTAATCAAATAAACAACTGCCGCTTGAAGTTGCATTTTCAGCAGGACAAGCCGGATCAATTGTTTTAACACCGTCTACATAAAAATATCCAGGGAAGCCACGAGATGAGCGAAAATCTTCACCACCATAAGGTGATTGATTTGCTGTACCTAAGCTGCCCATTTCATCAGAAGAAAGAGATGTATTTTTAAAGTAATCGATAATAACTGATGCGCTACTTTTCTCGCTAGTAGTACCCCATACTAAACTTGCTGTTGTTTCTTCATAATTGGGACCATCAGTACCACCGTAGCCCAAATTAACTTCAACACCGTCAATGTCTTTTTTCAAGATAACGTTTACAACACCCGCTACTGCGTCTGAGCCGTAGATAGCTGAAGCACCATCTTTTAGTATATCGATTCGCTCAATGGCAGAAACTGGGATACTGTTAATATCTACAAATGAGTTTGTGATACCTTCGGCAAATGCACTAATAGATACACGACGGCCATTGATTAGTACGAGCGTAGCATCAGCACCTAAGCCACGTAAACTAACAGCAGCAGACCCATTTGCAGTTGAATCTTGGTTGTTACCACGTGTTGAGAAAGTACCGCTACCCGCGACAGGCATTCTTTCGAGGAGTTGTTGTAGGTTGTCATAACCCATGTTCTCAATATCAGCTCTTGCGATTGATTGAACCGGAGAAGGTCCTTCGATATCTGAACGTTTGATTCGTGAGCCAGTTACTTCAATGCGCTCTACTTTTTTAGCTTCTTCAGCAGCGTAAGTTGTTGTTGTAAAACCTGCTGAAAGTGCGATTGTAGCACCTGCAATTAAGCTAGGTGTAAATGCAGTTGATTGCTTCATCCTTAAGTCCTTGTTGATATGTTATAAATTTAGTTGCTCTATACCAATCCTTTTTAAATTGTTAAATAAATCCCATATTTAAGCGGATTGATATAACAAGCGACGACATTAATATCATGTAACTTAAGTGTTAGCAATTAGACTGAAATGTGATTTTAGTATGGTTTTTTGTGTGTTTTTGGATGATTTTAAAACAGATGTTATGCGCTGAAGAAGGTTGAAATAGGCGCATATGCTTTATTTTGGAAATAACAAATACAGCCTAAATGCGAGTAATAATTAAATTAATTAATTCACAATAAAATTGTAATAAATTATTTACATGTATATTCTGAATGAATAGTAATCTTGTTGTATATTAATAAAACAAATAATAGTTGGTTTTTTAATAAAAAAACGCCTAACTTGTTAGTTAGGCGCTGTGCTTATACTTTGTGTTTCATTAAACGTTCTTTTTCGCGAGACCAATCTTTATTTTTCCCGTCGTCACGTTTATCGTGCAACTTTTTACCTTTTGCTAGATGAAATTCAAGTTTTACCCAACATTTTTTCCAGTACATAGCTGTAGCTATTAATGAATAGCCATCTCGCTCTGTTGCACCGAGTAGACGGTCAAGTTCGCGTCTGCTTAATAGTAACTTACGATAACGCAACGGATCGCAAATTACATGGGTTGATGCACTATTAAGTGGCTGGATTTGCGCGCCAAGCAAAAATGCTTCGCCATTTTTAAGATGAATATAAGTTTCGGTGATGTTTACCTTACCTGCTCGGATACTTTTTACTTCCCAGCCTTGTAGTTCAACACCTGCTTCAAACTTATCGTGTAAAAAATACTCATGTCGCGCTTTTTTGTTTAGCGCGATGGTATTACTTGTCGATTTTGATGAATTTTTCTTAGCCATAGTGCCCTATAATATACGTAATGTGAGATGTTTTACATCGATTTTTTAATAATGCTTTTAAAAATTAAGCTTTAATTTAAGCAGCATGAAAATTTGGGGAAACGCGCAAAGCTTGCTAAAATTCGCCCACACAGTTGGGAGTGAGTATGCCACAAATAGAAAAAAGTGCGCTGGTTATGTACAGCACTAAAGAGATGTTTGATCTAGTTAATGATGTAGAAGCTTATTCGCAGTTTTTACCAAATTGCTCAGACTCAAGAATTGTTTCACAGCATGATAATAACATGACCGCGAGTTTAGAAATATCCAAGGCGGGTATAAAAAAGTGGTTTACCACCGAAAACACCTTTGTTGATGAGCAAACAGTGTTACTAAGCCTTGTTGATGGACCATTTAAGATGTTAAAAGGACGTTGGCACTTTCAAGAGCTTGACGCCAAAGCATGTAAAGTTCACTTGCAACTAGAATTTGAATTTTCAAGTAAGTTAATAGAGCTTGCCTTTGGTAAGATTTTTAACGATGTTGCAAAAAATATGGTGAGTGCATTTACTCAACGTGCAAAACAGGTTTATGGAGCGAGAGCATGATTAATGTTGAGGTGGTATTTGCATTACCAACCACGGCCACGTGTTTATCAATTGAAGTGCCACTAGGGACTACAGTCGAGCAAGCTGTTATTCAGTCAGGTATTATACAAAAGTGCCCTGAGATAGATGCTACATCGCTAACTTTAGGTGTGTGGAATCGAACTGTAAAAGCTAACTATGAGTTAAAAGACGGTGACCGTATAGAAATATATCGTCCATTAATTGCAGATCCTAAAGATGCGCGTAGAAAGCGTGCAGAAAAAGCTAAAGAAGAAGGGCGTGCAAATAAAATAACGGGTGGCCGCCCACTCGAAAAGTAACGAAAATCGATATAAACGTGGAAAATTTAACGGATTAAATCACACGCTGACGTTGTTTAAAATGGTAAAAGCTTTTAAATAAACCAATAAAAAAGGTGAGCCATGCTCACCTTTTTTTACCACTTGAGAAATTTATTGCTCGAGCGGTGTAGTAAAGTTTTCAGGTTGGTCATAATCACCTGAAATTGAAACTAACTTTTCATTTTCAAAGTTAATTACTAACTCTTTATTTTGCTCGTTTTTACGGCCTTTATTGAAGCTGTAAATATAACGCCAAGTATTGTTATCAAAGGCGTCTTCGGCAATAGGTCTGCCTAATACGTAAACAACTTGCTCTCGAGTCATATTTACACGAAGTTTTTCAACATCCGATTGCTCTAAAAAGTTGCCTTGTGGGATGTTAATTCGGTATACCCAGCTAGAGCAACCTGCTGCTGAGCTAAGTGTTAAAGCAACGATAAGCCAAAGAGAAAAAGTTTTTAACGACTGCATTGTTAGTTGTGATCCTTATTTTTTATAATCTGCATGATACCGATTAGTCACTGAAGGTAAAACCCTTTTAAGCAATTGTTTTATGTTAAGGGCGTTAAGGTAATGTTTTGACCATAAATAATGAAAAAAGTTTACAGCACATCGAAACGAATATTTTAAAAACGGAGTCTACTTGGTTTTTATATATAGTTGAGACACGATTTGGTCATTGGTACACAGGGATCACGACTAATGTTGAAAAACGCTTTGCAACTCATCAAGCCGGCAAAGGGGCCAAAAACCTTAGAGGGAAAGGGCCGCTTTTACTTATTCATCAACAACAAGTTGGTAATAAAAGTGAAGCAAGTAAACTTGAGTATCAATTAAAAAAGCTCCCTAGAGCCAAAAAAGAAGCATACGTTTTAGCATTTAATACCGGCGACACTAAAATCATTTAGTTAATTTATTTAGATTAAACCGTATTCGCTGTGGGCAAAAGCTAGCTTTTAATATAGCTTTTGCTCACAAAGGAAATATAGCAGTTATAGCTGCTTAGCGATGTTTTTCAAAGGTAGCGACAAGTGCATCGAGTGTTTGAGCGCTGTTTGCCAAGTCACGAATAGCTTGCTCTGTATTGATTTGCTCGCTCATTGCTTTATCGCTAATTTCACTTATTTGCTCTATGTTACGACCTACATCAGCAACCACATTACTTTGCTGCTCAGTTGCAGTTGCAATAAGCGTAGCCATATCGTTTATTTGATTAGCTGTTTCGGCTATCGCATCGAGTAATTCTACTGAGCTTTGCATGGCTCCAACGCTTTGCTGCGCTTTATCTTTTGATTGGCTAATATCGTTAACTACATCATCAGATATTCTTGTAAGCTCTTCAATCATAGATTGAATTTCGGTGGTTGATTGCGATGTACGGTTTGCCAGAGCGCGTACTTCATCAGCAACAACAGCAAAGCCTCGGCCGTGCTCACCTGCGCGAGCAGATTCAATTGCCGCGTTTAAAGCAAGTAGATTAGTCTGATCCGATATCCCTCTAATTGAATCCACAATACTTGCTATATCAACCGTTTTTTTAGAAAGCAAAGTAACTTGCTCTGTTATGCCATCAATATCGCTAGCTAGGGCTGAGATAGTTGCCTGGCTTTGTAATACTTGTTTGTGGCTTTGAATGGTGTTCTCACGGCTGTTATCGGTTAACTTAGCTGTATTCGCTGCGCTTTGTGCTATTTCTTGCACTGTAGCGCCCATTTCGTTGATAGCTGCTGCGACAGATATTGTTTGCTCTTTTTGATTATCAATTGCTTGCGAGTTTCGTTTTGCCTGTTCAAATACATGATCAGAACTTTGGCGAATATCGTGGCTTTCACTGGCAACTTGAGTAATCGCTGTTTCTATTTTATTTATAAACTGGTTAAAGCCATTGCTTAGATTGTTGAGCTCTGGTTGGCTTGATTCTGGTAAGCGGTACGCTAAGTTTGCATCGCCAGAGCCTAAGCGTGAAAATAACTCAGCCATTTTAGAAAGTGGAGATGAAAGAGAGCGAGCAAGTAAGTAACTAATCAAGCTAGCAACTAACGCGGTAATTACTGTAAAAGTAAATATTTGCCATTGTAGGGTGTTTACACTTGCGAATACTTCACTTTTTGGTACTTGAGCTACAACATATAAGTCAGTGTTTTTAATTGGGGTTGCAGCTATAAGAGTAGGTTCGCCATTTAAGCTAATTTCTTCTAGTGCAAAGCCATTACTATTAAATAGTTGGCTGTGAATATTTGCAGTATATAAATCGTCAATATTTGCTTTTGCTACTTTATTTGCATCTTTATGAAGTTGAATTAATCCATTTTTATCTGCAATAAATACAAAACCTGTTTGCTCAATTTTAAATTGCTGTAATAGCTTTTGCATATCAGTGATGCTTTTTGCAAGACCTGCTAAACCAGTACCATTAGCTTGCTGATGATTTACAAACATTTTCACATCATTGGCTGACTCTTGATAAATACTGATAGAATAAGGTTGTTTTGATTGTTTGAACGCAAAAAACCAGCCATCAGCTGTATCGTTTTTTAACACACGCAAAAAACCATTTTGGTTCCAGTACTGTGCAGTGTCTCTATTTGCCCAAGATGCTGTTGCTAAATCGTATTGCTGGGCAACACGATTTAATTCTTTTAATAATAAAGTGTCGTCTTGATTACTAGACTGAGCCCATTGTAAAACAAATTCGTTTGATGATAGTTGCTGAGCAGCACCAAGTAACTCGTTAATTTCACCGCCTATATGATTACTGATTGTTTGCAGTTTACTAGGTAGCTCTGACTCGATCATACGTTGCTCAATTATGTCTTTAGAGCTGTATAAAGAGGTCAAGCCAATCAGTGCCGCTACGCATATAGCAATAACACTGCCTAAAGCTGTGATTTTTTGAGTAATAGAAAGGTTTTGTATCGTCATGATATTAATTAATTTTACAACTGAGTAGAGGACTATACTAGCACATTATTTATTTAGAGCTAGATATTGCCTACTGTGAAATGAATAGAAGGTAGCGTGTTATGGTTAAAATTTTATGGATATGCATAAAAAAGCCCATAAGCAAAGCATATGGGCTTGGTTTCTAACAAGCGAAACATTTATCGTTTAGGGTTAAACAATCTTTTTCATTGCTGACATGTAGCCACGTAATTTAGCACCTACTTTTTCAACTGGGTGTTCACGAAGGGCGGCGTTAATTTGAATTAATGTTTGGTTATCAACTTGGTTACTGTGCTCGCCAAGGCCTTTACCAATAACATCTGTATCAATTTTTTTCATAAAATCTGCAAGTAATGGTAAACATGCATGGTTATATAGGTAACATCCATACTCTGCAGTGTCAGAAATTGTACGGTTCATTTCAAAAAGCTTTTTGCGTGCAATAGTATTAGCAATTAATGGCGTTTCATGTAAAGACTCGTAGTAAGCTGACTCTTCAATAATACCGGCTGCTGTCATGGTTTCAAAAGCAAGTTCAACACCTGCTTTTACCATTGCTACCATTAAAATACCGTTATCAAAAAATTCCTGTTCTGAGATTTCTACATCGCCAGCAGGGGTCTTTTCAAAGTTAGTCTCTGCTGTTTCAGCGCGCCATTTAAGTAAGTTTACGTCATCGTTATTCCAGTCTTCCATCATAGTGCGTGAGAAAGTGCCGTCGATGATGTCATCTTGATGCTTATTATAAAGCGGGCGCATAATTAGTTTTAGCTCTTCGCTTAGTTCGAACGCTTTTACTTTTGCAGGGTTTGAAAGGCGGTCAAGCATGTTTGTAACGCCGCCGTACTTAAGTGCTTCGGTAATTACTTCCCAGCCGTATTGAATTAGCTTTGATGCATAACCCGCATCAACGCCTTTTTCTATCATTTTATCAAAACATAAAATAGAGCCAGTTTGTAACATGCCACATAAAATGGTTTGCTCGCCCATTAGGTCTGACTTAACTTCAGCAATAAATGATGATTTAAGTACTCCTGCACGGTGTCCGCCAGTCCCTGCTGCATACGCTTTAGCTTGTGCTAAACCATGACCTTGAGGGTCATTTTCTGGGTGAACAGCAATTAGAGTTGGTACACCAAAACCGCGTTTGTATTCTTCACGTACTTCAGAACCAGGACACTTAGGCGCAACCATGATTACAGTAATGTCTTCACGTACTTGCATGCCTTCTTCAACAATATTAAAGCCATGAGAGTAGGCAAGTGTAGAGCCTTTTTTCATAAGCGGCATAATTGCACTTACTACAGCAGTATGTTGCTTATCTGGTGTTAAATTAAGAACTACATCAGCTGTTGGGATTAGTTCTTCGTAAGTGCCAACAGTAAAGCCGTTTTCAGATGCGTTCAAAAATGATTGGCGACGCTCAGAAATAGCTGATGCGCGTAATGTGTAAGAAACATCTAAACCAGAGTCACGTAAGTTTAAGCCTTGGTTTAAACCTTGTGCGCCACAGCCTACAATAACTAGTTTTTTACCTTTAAGTGCATCAACGCCATCGGCAAATTCGCCTGCGTCCATAAATTCACATTGCGCTAATTGCGCTAATTGCTCGCGTAAAGGTAAGGTATTGAAATAATTCGCCATTGTTAGTGTCCTATAAAGTCATGTTTGTTAGATGCGCAATGTTTACTGCGCTTACAAACACCATATGTAAAATCGTTGCTTGCGTAAAATGATATATTTGAATTAAAGTGTTTCATAATATGAAATGCAGGGGGTTGGATGGAACATAAGCACTTAAACTACTTTTTAGCGTTGGCTAAAACACTTCACTTTGGGCGCGCAAGTGAGCTTTGCCACATAAGCGCACCCACTTTGAGCCGAAATATAAAACATTTGGAAGAAGAAGTTGGAGTAGCATTGTTTATCCGCGATAACCGAAGCGTTAAATTAACGCGTGAGGGGGAGTCCTTTATTGATTACGCAACGGCAACGCTTGCTAATTGGCAACGTTTTAAAACGAATGTAAAAGACCCACAACAGCATATTTACGGCAAAGTAAGTATTTATTGTTCTGTAACTGCATCTTATAGTTTTTTACATCAAATATTAGAACAACTTCGTGCGCAGCATCAGTACATAGAGATAACATTAAATACAGGCGACCCAGCACTTGCTATAAATCGTGTGCTTGATGGCCACGAATTAATGGCAATTGCAGCTAAGCCTAATAAATTACCGTCGCAAATTGCCTTTGTTGATATTGGGCACTCACCACTTTTATTAATTGGCCCAAAAATTCAATGTCCGATCACACAAAAGCTTACACAAAATAGTGATGATATTAATTGGTCTGATTTAGAGTTTATTGTCCCAGAACAAGGTTTTTCTCGCCAAAGGTTAGAGCATTGGTGGCGCAAAAATAATATTCACGGAAAAATCTACGCTCAAGTTGCAGGACATGAAGCAATGGTATCTATGGTGAGCTTAGGACTAGGTGTCGCTATGGTCCCTAAAATAGTGCTAGATAACAGCCCGCTGCAGGATAAGGTACAAATACTAACACCAAAAATGCAAGCACCTGAAGGGTTTGATATCGGTTTGGCGGTATTAAGAAAAGAGTTAAATGACCCTGCAATCAGTGCGTTGTGGAATATTGCGCAAACTTTAGAAGCAAAAGCAATTTAATATACACACAGAGCAAGTAAATTAGTTAAATAGTATTAATATAGGTTGCGTATGAGTTTACTATTACTTAACATTGAGTGCTAATAATAAAAACAATGACGCTTGAGAGTTTATTTATGAACCACGCCGTATCACTTGCTCATTCTGCTCAATGCCTTAAAAAGGCGATTCCTTTGATGGTAAAATACCGCATGCCGGTTACGCCTATCAACTATGCAATTTGGTACTGTTACATTCAAGGGAGTAACCCTTCATTAAATGCTGAATTAGACCATGTTATTGCTGAGCAACAAACATGCTCACAAGACAAAGCAAAAGAAATTTTTGATAAGCATTTAACGCAAGACGATCTGGCTTTCTTTCAAGAAATGACTGAAAAGTTCCATACAACCATGGAGCAAGTCCAGCAAGATATAAGCACCACGCTTGAACATTCCAAAAGCTTTACAACAAGTTTAGTTGATTCACAAAATGAATTAAATATGCTTGCTGATGTAAATTCTTATAATGAAATATTAGGTTGTGTAGAGCGCTTAACCGACGATTCTATTGCTATGCAGGATTATGCTAGAGAATTTCAAACTAAGTTAGCTGTTGCTTACAACGAAATAAAAGATTTAAAAGAAGCACTTAATATTTCAAAAGAAGCAGCTGATACCGACACGCTTACGGGGTTTTATAACCGAGGTAAGTTTGATTCAGATATCGTAAAATTTTGTTTTGAATACTCAGAGAAAGCACAGGAAGATTCTCTTGCCGTACTAATTATGTTTGATATTGATCACTTTAAACGTTTTAACGATGACTTTGGTCATCAAAAGGGTGACGAAGTGTTGAGGTTAGTTGCCAAAAAAGTGAGAGAAAATACAACTGAAACAGCAAATATATATAGATACGGTGGCGAAGAGTTTTGTATAACAGCTTATTTTGACACTATTAACGATATAATAGCGTTTGCCGATTGTATACGTTTAGCTATTGCGAAATTAGCGATTCGTAAAAAGCATGATATAACAGCTAAACGTGCTATTTCTGCAAGTTTTGGTTTAGCTATTTTACGTCCATTTACTAATAGCTCAGTTTTAGTTGAGCGTGCAGATAGAGCCTTATATATCGCAAAAACGCATGGCCGAAACCGAATAGAAATAGCCCCTGATATTTAATAAGCATCAGAAGCTTGATTTATTAAGGCTAAAGCCGCTATTAACTTTGGTAACCTAGTAGCTTGTAAGGTTAATAAAAAAAAGTTGTTAGAGTTGGCTTCCTGCAGATTTTATTTGAATTAAAGCATTTGCGAGGTTATCCCTCATTTCCAAAGTTTCTCAAAGCAGTGCCAGCTTAGCCAACGCACATAACTAATTTGAAGGGTTTGTCACTTCAAAAACACAAAAGTTAACATTTGTGTATACAAATTGTGAATAATTGTAACCAGCTAGAGCTAGTTTAAAAAGACCTTGCTAGTATGGGGAACTTACTTAATTTAATACTTTGATGTACGCTGATGCGGTATTCCTTCTCCTTATTAACTGCTCTATGTTTTAGCACTTTGTTTGCTTGCCTTTCGGTGCAAGCAACACAGGCAAGCAAGCATGCTGACGATTATACAGAGCAAGATATAACAACTGATCGCCTGCATTTGAGTTTAAGCGTTGGGGCTGGAGTTATAACCAACCCTTTGCATGGTGGAGATAATATTCCGCTTGTGCTTATTCCACAAATTGCGTTTTATGCAGAGCAATGGTTTTTTGATAATGGCCGCCTTGGCTATTCATTTTCACAATCCCCAAAGCATCACTTTAATCTAGTTAGTGAACTCAACTCTGAATCTCGCTTTTTTATAGACTGGCACCCTAAAAATGTATTTGCATTGCAAAGTAGTGCTCTTAATAATCAGTTTGTAATGCAAAATGAAGCCTCGTCCTCTCGCTACGCTGATATTGATAATTTGCATAAACGGCAAATTGCCTTGGATGCGGGTGTTGCATATCACTATGTAAATGATGACCATGTTTTTTCAGTTCAGGCTCTGCATGATATAACCGATGTTTATCGAGGTGTACGCGGTGCATTGCAGTGGCAATATCATACTGTGCTAGGAAAGCTTAAAATAAAGCCAACACTTGGAATAAACTATAAATCTGCGGAACTAAATAGCTATTTTTATGGACTTAATGAGGGTGAAACTCAATTTGGCAAAATAGACGTTGGTAGTAGTTGGCAACCTTATGCTAAAATCGACGCCCGTTGGCCACTGAGTAAGGCTGACTCTCTTCGTTTTCATGTAGCATATTACGACTATTCGGCTATGGATGGCAGTCCGCTCTTTGAACGTACTTATTCAATGACTGCATTTATAGGATTCGATCGTACTTTTTAATATGAAGTATTCAATATTAGTTGTGTTTATTACCACTTTTTTTAGTGGTTTTAGTGTGGCACAAACCCCTGTTTTTAGTGTTTCTCCAAAAGTCTGCGTGGTTTCCGAACAGCAGGATTTTTGCGATCTTGATTTACAGTTTAAATGGCTATTAAACACCTATAGTGATGTCTGTTTGTATCAACAAGAACAACTACTTCAATGCTGGCAGCAGCAGCGTTCTGGGCAATTTAATTATAAAGCGCGTGTTCAGGTGGAGACCATATACTCCTTAATCAATCCTCATACGGGTGTGTTAATAGCAAAAACACAGGTTGAAGTACAAAGCGCCCATGCTAAAAAAAATAGGCGTAGGCTTCGCTCTCCGTGGAGCTTTTTTTAATTTAGGAGCAACTAATGCCAAAAATTTTACTTGTTGAAGATGATCTCGGTTTACAACAGCTAACAAAAGATTACCTTGAACATAATGGCCTTGAAGTCGAAGTGTTAGAGCGTGGTGACGAAGTGTTTAATTACCTAGAAAACAATACACCCGATTTAATGATTCTAGACGTTATGCTGCCAGGTAAAGATGGCTTTAGCGTTTGCCGCCAAGTAAGAGATAAATTTACTCTACCAATTTTAATGTTGACTGCTAAAGGCGAAGACTTCGACCAAGTGCTTGGTTTAGAACTTGGTGCTGATGATTATGTAATAAAACCAGCAGAGCCACGTGTATTACTAGCGCGGATCAATGCATTACTACGACGTGGGCAACCAATAGTAAAGTCTAGTGAAGAACTGCAGTTTGGTGATTTAGTCATCGATAAAACAAGCCGTATTGTAAAACTAAGTGATTCAGAGATTGTATTAACTTCGCACGAGTTTGAACTACTATGGCTATTAGCGTCAAATGCGGGTGAAGTACTAAGCAGAGAACATGTGCACCAACATATGATTGGCCGTCAATACGACGGACTTGATAGAACTGTGGATGTACGCGTATCACGAATTCGTAAAAAATTAGGCGATAATAGTGATAAGCCGTATCGTATAAAAACCGTATGGGGACAAGGCTATTTATTTGTTTCTGATGCATGGGATCTTTAGAACTATTTAAGGTTAATCGGCTGTAATGGGAAAACTGTTTACCAGCTTATACTTATATATCATTGTTTCATTATTTGTTGTAAGTGGTGTTATTGAGCAGCTGTGGCCCTATGAAGAGTCGCAGCAGCAGGTCTTCTTAGACGATGAGTTTGGGCAATCACTGTGGTTGCTTTCACAAACCCCAAATGGTCTTAAAAAACTAAAGCATAACTTTGAAAGTAAAGTGATTGAACGACGTGATTTAATACTTCCTCAAAAACAACAATCGCAGCTAAATCAAAACCACTACTTATATTTGTATGATAAGCAACAACGCATTGTTTGGTATGTAGATCTCGGTAATGATTCATTACTTCAAGTAGGACCGGTAGGCGTATTAACGCAGCAATCATCTTCTGTTTGGCCGTATTTATTACTACTTATTATTGTAGGTATACCAGTTGGGCTATGGAGCTTTTTACTCTGGCGTGACTTTGAAAAGCTACGTAAAGCGTGTGAAGCGGTAGAGGGTTTGCAAGACTTTCAACTAAATGACTCTTCTAAGTCTTTCTTTTTACCTATAACTGATACTTTAAAGGTAATGCAGCAACGTATTGAGTTTTTACTTAGTGCGCAGCAAGAACTTACCTCATCGGTGTCGCATGAGTTTAGAACACCACTAGCACGTTTAAAGTTTGCAATAGTCATGCTACAAGAACAAATGCTTGACGAAAAAGGCGAAAAATACCTAACAAACATGCAAACAGATATTAGTGAGCTTGAGTCACTAGTTTCTGAAATGCTTGAATACGCGCGATTAGACTCTCAACAACCAAGTTTACAGCCAATAAACTGCGATTTAGCTGGGCTGGTAAAAACCACTGTTGAAAAGCTAAATTTTGAAGCTAGAACAACGCTCTCTATAAACCTCCCTGAGCATTTAAACTACTACTGTGATAGCCACTTTATGGCGCGAGTATTTCAAAATTTAATTGGCAATGCGCTCAAATACACTCATCAACAAGTCAAAATTTCATTGCTACAAGAGGCAACTCACATAGTATTGATTGTTGAAGATGATGGTGAAGGGATTGACCCCGTTGAGCGAGAAAACGTATTTAAGCCTTTTACTCGATTAGATAAAAGTAGAGGCAAGGACACTGGTGGCTTTGGTTTAGGGCTTGCTATAGTTGCTAAAATTGTGTCGTGGCACCAAGGAGAGTGTAAAGCAGAAAGCTCAAGCTTAGGTGGTGCTAAATTTATTGTATATTTACCTCTCAAATTTAAGACATAAAAAAAGCGCCTAAGGCGCTTTTTTTGCGGTTAAAAACCAAAATCAACAAGTAGCAATATAATAGACCGCAAGTATTTAAAAAAGTTCTCAATTATTTTTTATTTTTTTCAAGTAATGGCATTAACATTTGCTCAAGGCCATTTAGTTTAACCTCATACATCATCGCTAGTTGGCTACCAAGTTTCGAGTTAGGAAATCCCTGCTGTTTGAACCACACCAAATAAGGTTCTGGTAGTAGTAATAAAGGGCGCCCAGCATATTTCCCAAAAGGCATCGTTGTATTTACAGCTATTTTTAATTGTTTTGGATCCATAAGAGTTACTTAGGTTTTAAAGTCTGCATAAGTGTAAGGGATTTTAGAAATATAAAATAGGCTGTGACGGGCAAGAAACAGCCTATTTTGCGAGGGAGTAGGCCCTCTGATTTAATAATTTTTTGTTGATTAATATAAACCTAGTTGAACTTTAATTAGCTGGGATCTAATTAAGTTATTATTAGAACATGGGGTTTTATTTAACCAACATGGATAGTCTACCTGTTTTTTATGGTCGTGGTGAAATGGCTTGTAAAGGAATGTAAATAGAATTGCTTTTCATTTAAAAACTAATAACAAAGCCTTAATGATTTTAAGGCTTTGTTATTTATAGACGTTATAAAAAGTGATTATTCGTTAAATAGCTCTTGTTTAACGTGCTCTGCAAAACCACTACCTGCTTCTAAGTAAAAGTTATAAGTAGAATGAACACCCATTTCTTCTAGCTCTTTTTGTTGATCAGGGTAGTTTGCAATAGCTGTTACTTGGCCTTTATAACCTGAGGCTTGTAGTTGCTCTAGCGCAAAAATATTTTGCATATGCTTTGGCATTGCAAGCATGACCATTTCTACTTGCGAATGATTTACTCGTTGCCAAAAGTCAGGATCTGTTGCATCAGCAATTAATACGTTGCGGCCTCTGTTAACGTGCTTATCTACCACTTCAGGTTTTATATCTATGCCTGCAACAACATTTGGGTGAGTCGCGTTGATTGTTTCATAAGCACCAGTACCAATACGTCCCATACCAAAAATGACTATTTTAGTATCGTTTAGGTTAACAGGTAGCTCTTCAGCTAAACGAGTTTTGCTTTCAAACTTTAATAGCCAGTGCTCTATTTTTACGTATAGCTCGTTTGAGCGCTTATTTAACGGCGAGGCAATTACAAAGGTAATAGAAACAGCAATTGCCATTACGGCCAGCCACTCAGAAGTGATCATGCCTGTGCTAGCTGCTACTGCACATACAATTAACCCAAATTCACTGTAGTTAGATAAACTAAAGGCGGTAAGTAATGATGTACGTGCGCGTAGTTTGAATATATTTGTGAACACGTAATAAAGCGCTATTTTAATAGGTAAAACTAAAACAAGTATGATAGCAACGATTAATGAGCTAGTGGTTAGCTCTGCGCTCAAGCCAATACTTAAGAAAAAACCGACTAATAATATGTCTTTTAAATTAAGCAGAGATTTTGATAGTTCTCCTGCTTTTTTATGTGGTGCAAACATCATCCCAATTATGAGTGCGCCTAGGTCGCCTTTTAATCCTGCAAATTCAAATGCATGATAACCAGCAACTAAAGCAAAGAAAAAACCAAATAATGGTAATAGTTCACCATGTTTAGAGCGATTTAATACGCCATACATGACAGGTCGTAATAAAGGCAGAGCAATTATTAATGCAATTGCCCATACATTTGGAATTTTACCTGTACTAATCGCTAAAAAGATAACAGCAAAGATATCTTGCATGACTAGTATACCAATGGCTATTTTACCGTGAAGGCTTGCCATTTCTCCGCGTTCTTCAAGCACTTTTACTGCAAATACAGTACTTGAAAAACTAAGCGCAAACCCAACTAATAAAGCACTTTGCCAACTTAAATCAATAAACAGTGGAATAGCGAAAACACCAAGCAATAACATAAAGCCACTAAAAAGCGCGCTGCTAAAAATAATATGCAATGTTGCAGGCGCCCACACTTGGGGTTTAATTAAACTGTTTACCTTTAGCTTTAAACCAATACTAAAAAGAAGAAGGGTTACGCCAAGTGCTGCTATTGTATCGAGCAACTCTGTACTTTTATAACCCGATAAATTTAAAGCAAAACCTGCTAATAAAAATCCAATAAGAGGAGGCAGCTTTAACTGATAAACAGCAAAGCCACACACAAACGCGGCGGCAAAATAGATTAGTTCCATAATTCTTAATATCACTTCATTTGGGGTTGCAGTGTAACGAAAAATTTATACCATTGAAAATAAAAATAGACCTAAAAATGAACGCGTCTAATCAAATACTTGCCTAGCTGTGTATAAAAAATGCGCATCAAACATATATTTAATCGTAAATAGCATGTAAATAACATTTTTTCACTGACATTGGCTTTTAAATATGGTTAAGATGCGATAACGAAGAAGTTTAAGCAAGAGCAAATAATAGAACCGCTCAGCTTAAGGAGAAATATATGTTTAAAAAGATTTTAGCGTCGGTAGGTATTGGTGCTGCAAAAGTAGATACTGTTTTAGAGACTGAACACCTACAACCTGGTCAGCTTTTTAATGCACAAATAGTCATTACCGCAGGTGATGTTAGCCAAGATATTGCAGGCTTAGATTTATTACTTATGACCCGTGTTAAAGTGGCAGGTGATGATGGCGATTATTTTACCAATCATGTGATTGACCAATGGCGAATTACAGATATAGGTACAATTGAGCCTGGCGAAGTTAAAAGTATCCCTTTTGAAGCACGTCTTCATTCTGAAACACCTATTACAGAAATTAATGCAGGTTACAATCAATCCCATGTGTGGCTTGAAACAGGTTTAGATATTGATTTAGCACTTGATCCGAGCGATAAAGACCATTTACATATTTACCCTAATGAAGCTGTTAAAACGTGCATGCAGGCGATGGAAAAGCTAGGTTTTAGCTTAATGAAGGCTGATGTAGAAAAAGGCCATTTGCGCGCTTCAACATTTCAATCGTTATCGGGCTGTTATCAGGAACTTGAATATAAGCCAAATAGCCGTAGTTTATTTGGCATTCAAGAGATCGAGTTGTCATTTGTACCAGAGGCACATAAAACACACGTGCTTATAGAGCTAGACAGGGCCTTTAGAGGCGATGGTTATGTAGATTTAACGATAGAGCATGACCACGTGAATTTATCGCAGTTGTGCGACCAACTAGAGCGCTTATTTGCTTAATATAAACTAACAAGTGAATAATTTTATTAAACCCGGCCTAGGCTGGGTTTATTGTTTATAGGATTTAAAATGCAATTTAAATGTGAGCAGTTTAATGCTTTAGATGCGCATACTCTTTTTACTATTATGCGAGGACGTGTAGACGTATTTGTTGTAGAGCAGGCGTGCCCTTACCCTGAACTTGATGATGTAGATATTGATTTAAATACACAGCATTTATATACACTAGACAATGGGCGGCTACACACTTATGCCCGATGCTATGAAAAAAATGAGCAATACAGCGCAATAGGACGCGTACTGGTAAGTAAAAGTGCGCGTGGCAAAGGCGACGCCACTGTACTTGTAAGTAAAGCTATAGAATGCTGTAAAGAGCGGTGGCCTGAACGAGATATTTATATTGGCGCACAAACCTACTTACTTGATTTTTACCGCTCCTTTGGCTTTGAAGATTACAAAAGTGAATATCTAGAAGACGGTATACCTCATCAAGATATGATTTTAAAACTCACTCAATAAATCCAATTTAAGCAGCTATAAAAAAGCCCACTAATGTGGGCTATTTTATTTAAAACTATTTTAAGGCTAAGGTATCATTTAGCTCAATAGTGAATGTAAAAACACCATGCCAATAGCAAGTGGACATACAAACTTAGTATACCAAGGCCATATTTTCCAAAACAATGTATTGTGAACTTCAGGGTTACCCTCTTGAATTGCTTTTAGTAATGAGCCTCTATACCAAATCCAGCCTACAAATATACAACACATAAGACCAAGTAAAGGCTGAGCTACTTTTGTAGTGAGAGTGATTACTAAGCCAAATAAGCTGCTAAGGTTACACACAATTGTAATACTGACGATAGCGATTAGCGCCCCAATTAACCACGTTGCTTGAACGCGTTTCATCCCAAAGCGCTCTACGGTGTATGATACTGGCGCCTCTAACATTGAAATAGATGATGTTAAAGCGGCAATACTCATTAACGCAAAAAATGAAAAACCCACAAATAAGCCAACTTCGCCCATTCCATCAAATAAAGCGGGGAGTACCTGAAACACTAATGTATCTTCAGAGAGTAGCTTACCGGTTGTGGCCGAGAATATTTCAACGCCTTGAGCTTGTGCTACGTACATAGCCGGAATAATCAGTAAACCTGCAACAAAGGCTATAAATACATCAATAAGGGTTACATAGGCACCTAAAGAAACGAGGTTTTCTTTTTTACTAATGTACGAGCCGTAAATAATCATTACGCTAGTGCCAAGCGATAGTGAGAAGAAAGCTTGCCCTAGTGCACTTACTAATAGTTTTGCGTCAAAAATAGATGAAAAGTCAGGAACTAAGTAGGCTTTTAAGCCTTCCATAGCACCATCTTGCGTCATCACATAAGCAATAAGTGCAAATAAAATGCCTAAAAGTGCAGGCATTAAACGCTTAGACCACTTCTCAATACCGTTTTCAACGCCTCTACTTATAATAGCGACTGTTAGTACGATAAAGATCATAGTGAATATAATATTTCGAGTAAGTGATTGCTCGCTTAACCATGTAGATGCTGTGTTGGCACCAACTAAAGTGGCTATGGGTTCAGCTGTGGCGCTGAGCATCCAACCGGCAACAATGGCGTAAAAGCTTAGTATAAAGCCAGCACATAAAATACCGCCAAAACCAACAGCAAAGGCAAAGTGTTTTTGCCATGGCTTATTAGATATTTTTTGAAGTGATGACACTGCGTTTGCTTGGCCATGACGTCCAATCATAAGTTCAGCCATTAAAGCAGGGTAGGCTAGAAAGAACGCAAGCACTAAATATGCGACTAAAAATGCAGCACCGCCATTACTTGCTGTTTGTGTAGGGAATCCCCAAATATTGCCCAAACCAACGGCAGAACCCGCGGCGGCCATAATAAAACCAAAGCGAGAGCTAAACTCGCCTCTAACTGCGCTCATATTATTGTACTTCTCTATTGTGTGACGGCGGTGACAATCTACTGGAAATGTAAAAAAATAAAAAGTGCTTATTTGCTGATCTAGCACAAATTAATAAGTAAAGTGTATGTTATAACCATCGATTTTAATTGTTGTTATTAAGTCGTTTAAAATAACGAGTTGATTTTGTTTAATAATTGTTAATTACAGTCTGTAACTATTGCTTTACGGATTATGGTGCTGTGCAATAGTGAGAGTAAAGCACGCCCCCCCTAACTGGGTGCTTTTACTTACTTTAACGCTGCCATGATGCCAATCAGCTACCTTGGTAACAATGGCTAGGCCAAGGCCATAACTCTTATCGGCTCTGTTACGGTGATCTTCCTCTCTAAAAAATGGGCTAAATACATTACTAAAGTTCTCTTGTGCGATACCTGGGCCGTCATCTTCTACCGTTATTATAAGCTGTTGCTCGTGTAACTTTGCACTGAGGTAAATATGTTGGTTTGCAAAATCACATGCGTTAGTTAATAAGTTAGTAATTGCACGGGCCAGCCAGTGAAGATCTGCATTTATTATTTTATCTGTACTATTGAGTTGTACGTTGAGCATTTGCATTTCAAGTTTTGGTGCAAGTTGAACTAAAATATCTTCAAGGTAGGATTTAATATTGGTTGATGAATAGGTTAGTTTATTCGCGTTTTGCTCTAAAGTAGCAAATGCTAAATAGCTACTAAGCATCGATTCCATATGATCTAAATCGTTTTCCATACGGGTTAAATACTGTTTTACTTTTTGCTCATCATGGCTATCTAATGCCGCATCTAAACCAAATCGCAGGCACGCGATAGGAGTGCGTATGTCGTGAGACAAGCTTGAGGCCATTAGTTTGTTTTCGGCGACAAGTTTCTCTATTTGGCTAGCCATGCGGTTAAAAGTAAGTTCTACATCTTTTATATAGGTAAAGTGCGATACCTTTATTCGGGCATGAACATTACCAGAGGCAAACTTTTTAGCGGCTTCATTTAAGACAGTTAGCCGTTTAGCTAAGGGCGCGATAATAAACCCCATAAATACACATAGGCCTGCGTAAAATAGTAGAGTTAATATAATGTCGTTATGCTGCTCGCTATCAAAAATTTTATCTAAGCGCATTGATAAGTGAAAAGGATTTAAAACGTCGCTACTATAAAGCATATAAAAGCCTTGCTGATCTTCTAAAATCAGCCCACCTGGCGTGTGCATTTGTAATAATAAAGAAGGTGGTAAAGCGAGTGACTCATTTGGCTTGTAGTCAATTAAAACATCAAACTCTCGGGCTAGTTGTTTTACATAATCGCTGCGCTCAGATGTAGGTATGTTAGCTAACTGCTTATTAAAACCCATGATCATTTTACTTTGCTGACTAAATTCATCTTGTGGGGTATGCGCTTGTTGACTAAAAGCATCAATAAGCCAGCCCAATACCACAATAGATAAAAGTGCACTGCCTAGAAGCGATATATAAAACTTTTTCATTTATTTATTCATCGCTCTATTACCACGCGGTAGAAACAAGTAAATATCCACGGCCCCAAATAGTTTTAATTTTTTCAGGGTTTTGTGGATCATCATTAAATTTTTTACGAAGTGCAGAAATAAGTACATCAACACTTCTATCAAGCCCATCGTATTCTCTACCTTTCGTAGCTTTAAATACGGCATCGCGTGAGACAACTTGACCTGCATTGCTTGCAAGGTAGTGTAATAATAGATATTCGGCGCTTGATATGTTTATATCTTGCTCGTTAAGGGTCACATTTCTAGATTCGGTATTAATACTAAGTGCACCAACTTGAATAACGCTTTGGCTAACCTGCGGCTTATTTGGCTCATTATTTTGACGCAGTGCTGCTTTTATTCGCGCTAGCAATGCACGTGGACGCACCGGTTTCATTATGTAATCGCTTGCGCCAACTTCTAAACCAATAACTTCATCCATCTCTTCATCGCGTGCGGTGAGCATTATAATAGGCGAATTATAAAAGCTACGAAGCTCTCTACATACGCTAATACCATCTTGCCCCGGGAGCATAATATCAAGGAGCACAATATTTGGGTTTAACGTTTTGACCTGGCTAACAACTTCGTCACCACGATGACAAACATGCGTTGTATAGCCTTGCTCTGTTAAATATTCAGCAACCCATTGCGCTAGTGATGCATCGTCTTCAACAAGTAAAATAGTGCCGTAGTTATCCATAAAATATCCCTAATACGATTGGTATTAAAATAGTCGCCAGCGGCGTTTTTTTTGTCTGTTTTGATAAACCCATTGTAGTTTTACTTCTGCTGTACTGATGACTTTGGATGTATTGCTATCAAATAGTTCAAATGAAATGCTTTGCTGTGAGTCAAAAGCATAATTAAAAGTACCACTTTGTTGCTTTAGCCAACATTGCATAATGTACTTTGAAGTTGCATCGCGTAGGCAGTAATTACCAATGATAGGCTGCTCCCACGTAAGTGTAACATCGGCATAGCAATTACGCCCTTCGCGCAGTGCAACGCAAGTGTCGGGTAGTGCTATGAGTGCTTCAGGGGGGTCCTGCGCTTTAACAGTAAAGGTACTGGGAAAGATCAGTAATACCCAGATCCATCTAAAATACATAACGTAGGCCTACCTTGGCTTTATGTTGATATCCTTGGGAAATAATTGGACTGTCGTCAATTTCTTTTGAAAACCATGTAGTAAGCCAACCGGATAAAAACACCCAATCTTGGCTTATTGGATATTCAGCATGGAACTCAAAGATGATACTAGTACTGGCATTGCTGCTATAAATCGGGCGAAGGCTGGTGGCTTCATCGCTATCAATGCCAAAGTAATAATTGGTAAAGTCAGCAGAGTAGGCGCTTAAACCAACACCAGATCTAAACTCCCAGTTTCGCCATGGCAAAATGTGGGTAAAAAAGCTATTTATAACCCAGCCATTATGGGCACCAGATACGTCATGAAGGTATTCAAAGGAGAATTGTGAATTTTCAAATCGGCGCGAGAGCCTAAGACCAACATCAAAATCGTAATTACGTTTTTTAATACCTTGGAGTTCTTTTATAACACCGTGGTTATAAAACCCGAGGCCTTTTTCGTCAAACCCGGCTTGAGTATTTGTGCCAAGTATATCTAAGCCCCAATCAAATTTATCTATAAGGCTGTAACCAATTACAAGACCACCGCTGAGTTGATTGTGATCAAAATCAAGATAAAATTTATCGTAAGAAACAGCAAGACTTAAATCAAGCTCAACGCCTTTATCGTAAGATTCGATACCGATTAGGTAAGAATCTTCAATATAAAAGCCCGCACCTGCACTCCAATCCCACGCAAAGCCTTGGGTTGGTTCTAACGTATTGTCTGCATAATAGCGATTACTTGCCATACTTGTGGTGCTAAAAATAAAGCAAAAAAGCAATGTTATGCTAACTAAAGTATGGTTAAGCAAAGTGTTTTTCATCCCTATGGGGCCTAATTATTATTTGTTATTAAGCGTAGTATATTGTTAATTCGTTCCTTTAATCTGTAAAAAAATGTAGTAAGTGTTAGGTCTGTTGAACTTTCAAGGTTAAATTTTCAGCAGCCTGTTTGGTATTTAGGCAAGGCAGAGCCTATGCAGTGTGGCTATTCCCCATAAATGGGCGATAACGTAGCATTAATGCCAAACAGGCGCTGCCCAAAGTGTTTTTCCTAAGGGCTATTTACGCTTTGTTGCTCGGTTTTTACTTATTCTTACATGGATGTAAGCCATTAGAATAACGCAGGAGCAGTTATCGAGCCCACTAGGTTACAAACCTAGCGCCGCGATTAAATAGCCCCTAGTTTGAACAAATTTTAATTCGTAAAGATCAACAGACCCTAATTTACTGAACTTTAATTTTATCGATTAATATACTGCTTAAGTAAAACTGCATCATAGGCGTTAATGCGCTTACTTCTGTTCTGTTACATGGACCACTAAGCTTGGCAAGGCTAGATAACTTTGACAACGTTTTGTACTGAGGAATTTGAATGTCTTTTCCAAGTCTTTCCATGCGGGCTTCATCAGTATTTTGCTGATGGACAAAAGCGACAACCTCAAGCTCATTAGTTATTTTTTGCTCTTCGGTGAAACTATAAACTAGTGGCTCACGATGAAAACTTGCACTATCAATAGAAGATTTAGCAAACCAAACAACATCACCTGATGCTTTGTGTGTGAGGCGCATACTTACTTGTGCAAATATTGCAGCGCATTCCTGAGTTGGGTATTGCTGAGCAATATCTGAATATAATGTAAAAGGGTTCTCAGGTTGCTTTATTGCGTACTTAACATCGTCAGTGAAAGTTAAATCAAGTTGCTGAATAGTTAGTGTGTAGTCGCTGTTATTTTTAGTGGTTACTTTTAGCTGTTTATCGTTAAGTGCTTGGCTAATTTGCGATAAAAGTTTATTGGTTACACTTGCCTTATCGGTAATAATTTTTACAGTTTGGTTTCTAACTACCTTATGTGCAGGAAGTTGAACGGATTTAACTTTTGGGGATGAGTGTTCTGTGGTGTACTCAAGCTGGTAGGTCTGACTTTTTAATGTTGGCTTTAATGGCATAGCCAGTGGCTCGGCCGGCTGCTTTGTAAGAGTACAACCAGTTGATAATATAAAAAAAAGTGACACAACTAAAAAACGCATAAGTACTAAACACTCACTAAAAACCAAATAATCGTCGTATTGTACGTTAGTCCAAACAAAACTTCATGATATTATCTACATAGATGTAGTTAAAAAGATAAAATTTATAAAAATGAAGTATCTCAAATCTTTATTGTATAGCCTACCTGCTTTGTGTTTGTTGTTTAGCTCTGTGAGTTTTGCAGCAAAAGCAGATCCTGATTGGGATGCATTTGTAAAAAAGTACGGCCGTTATGCGCAAAAAAAACTGAAAAATAAAGGTATACCAGGCGCTGCACTTTCGATTGTAAGTACAAACAACTCAGACTACATCCACACCATGGGTGTAACTAAAACCCGAAATGGACAAAAAGTAAATAAGCATACCCGGTTTAGGCTCGCGTCTGTTTCTAAAACATTTGCAGGCTCGTTATCAGCTAAATTAGCCAATGAGGGTTTACTTAAATTAGATAAAGCTGTTAGCGATTACATAACTGAGTTCAAAGGGACTGTTTATCAAGATGATTTAAAGGTATTTCACCTTCTAAGTCATGCAAGTGGGTTAGTGCCTAATGCGTACGATAATTTGATAGAGTCTCGTATGGATTACCCCAGTATTGTTGAAAAATTACTTAGTGTTAAACCTATTTGCAAACCAGGCGAATGTTACGGTTATCAAAATGTTATGTTTAGCCTTATAGGTAATGTGATATTACAAAGCAGTGGTAAAAGTTACGCGCAGTGGTTACGAGAAACTATTTTTGCGCCTTTAAAAATGAGTGATGCCAGCTTAGGTTTTGAATCTATGGTTCAGGATGAAAATTACGCATTACCACACGTGCGCGGTACAAAACGTTGGTATAGCGCTAAGCTTAAAAAAAATTATTATAAAGTGGGACCTGCAGCGGGTGTAAACGCAAGCGCAAATGACATGGCCATTTGGTTAAAAGCCCAGCTAGGGCAATACCCTGATGTTTTGTCATTGGATACTCTAGCAAAGCAAACGCGTCCTTATACACATACAAAAAAAGAAATGCATCGCAGGGTGTGGAAAAAACACCTTAATGAGGCTTATTACGGACTAGGTTGGCGGGTTTATAATTACGCTGATGAAACGCTTTACTATCATAGTGGCTGGGTGCAAGGATATCGAAGCGATGTGGTTGTGTTTCCCCAATTAAATGTTGGTTTTAGTTTAATCGTTAATGCTGAAACCGGTGTAATAAATGAATTAACGACTGAATTTATCGACAGGCTATTAGAATACAAACGAGGTAAAAAAATATGAATAAAATAATATTAGCAATCACTTTTTTAGCCTTGTCATTTAATTGTAGTTTGGCATTTGCCGCACCTGACGAGGTATATTTGTTTCGTCATAGCGAAAAGTTAACGGGGAAAAACCCAGCGCTCTCAGAAGAGGGGAAGGCACGTGCAAATAATTTAGTTACTTTGTTTAAAGAACATCAAAATATACATCTTTTTAGCAGCAACTATAAACGCACGTTGCAAACAGCCGCACCTTTGCAGGCACATTTTAATACCAAATTAAATGTGTATAACGCAGGTGAGCTAGGTGATTTAAAAAATGAGTTACTCAAACTAAAGGGTGTAGTTGTTGTTATTGGGCACAGTAATACGACGCCGCAACTGGCTGAACTACTCTCCAATGAAAAAGTGCCAGCTATGAGTGAGACACAATTTACTCAGTATTTTATATTGCATAATAAGCCCAGAAGTAATGGCACTGATTATGATGTAACGCACCATACAATGAGCTTTTAAATTAAAAAGTGTTATATAACAAAAAACCAGCATTAAGCTGGTTTTTTAATTTAAACGTACTAAATCCTTTAAATAGGATTAATTAATTACGTGGTAAATGTATTTTTTTCTCAACACTTTGACGATAAAGCACAATAGTGTGACCTATCGTTTGTAGCTTAGTCGCACCAGTTTCACGTACGATTGCTTCAAAAATAAGTGCTTTTGTTTCACGATCATCAGTTGGAACTTTAACTTTGATTAATTCGTGAATTTCTAATGCACTTTGAATTTCGACTACTACGCCTTCGGTTAAACCGTTAGAACCTAGTAAAACTACAGGCTTGAGGCTATGTGCCTGACCTTTTAAAAACTGCTTTTGTTTGTTTGATAATGTCATGTTTATACAAATTTTGCTGAATATGGCTTGAATTAAGGGTATTCTAACGCCATCTAGAGAATATTACTAATTAGTTGCGTGTTAATTTATGACAAATAAAAAACAGTCAGCCAGTTCACAGCGATGGCTGAAAGAACATTTTGATGATAAATATGTTCAAGAAGCGCAAAAAAAAGGCTGGCGTTCACGAGCGGTTTTTAAATTAGATGAAGTACAAAATAGAGATAAGTTACTTCGCCCTGGTATGACCGTTGTTGATTTAGGAGCAGCTCCAGGAAGCTGGTCACAGTATTTGGCAGAAAAAGTAGGTGACAAAGGTCAAGTAATTGCCTGTGACATATTACCTATGGACTCACTTGCGGGTGTTGACTTTTTACAAGGTGACTTTCGTGAAGAAGCTGTGTTAAATGCGTTGCTAAAACGTATTGATGGTAAAAATGTTGATGTGGTACTCTCTGACATGGCACCAAATATGAGTGGTAATAACTCAGTAGATCAAGCGGGTAGTATGTATTTGGTAGAACTTGCGCTGGATATGTGTAGTCAAGTACTAAAGAAAAATGGCGCATTTATTGTTAAGGTTTTCCAAGGTGAAGGCTTTGATCAATACTTGCAAGATGTACGTAATAGTTTTAAAGCAGTGAAAATACGCAAACCTGATGCCTCACGTGCCCGTTCTCGGGAAGTATATATAGTAGCGACTGGATACAAACTGTAGTACAGTTGCTTGGCGTTTAGTTGAATTTAAATTAATTGGATACAAGAGGTTAACCCCTTGAGCGATATGGCGAAAAATTTAATACTATGGCTGGTGATTGCAGTTGTGCTGATGTCAGTCTTTCAGAGCTTTAATGGTGGCGAGCAAGTTGATCGTCAAACAAGTTACACTCAATTTGTTAAAGATGTCCGCAGTGGCTCTTTACAAGAAGTTATTATCGACCGCGGTACAGGAAATATTACTGGTACTAAGAGCAGTGGTGAGCGTTTTCAAACAACGATGCCAATGTACGATGAAGACTTAATAAATGATTTACTTAAAAATGATGTAAATGTGAAGGGTGTACAACCTGAAGAACAATCATTCTTAGCAAGTATATTTATTTCTTGGTTCCCGATGATACTGCTTATAGGTGTATGGATATTCTTCATGCGTCAAATGCAAGGCGGTGGCGGTAAAGGCGCTATGTCATTTGGTAAGAGTAAAGCCCGTTTAATGAGCGAAGATCAAATTAAAACCACGTTTGCAGATGTTGCTGGTTGTGATGAAGCGAAAGAAGATGTTACCGAATTGGTAGACTTTTTACGTGACCCTTCTAAGTTTCAAAAGCTTGGCGGTAGTATTCCTAAGGGCGTACTAATGGTTGGTCCTCCTGGTACTGGTAAAACGTTACTTGCAAAGGCTGTTGCGGGTGAAGCGAAAGTACCGTTTTTTACAATTTCTGGTTCAGATTTTGTTGAAATGTTTGTCGGTGTTGGTGCGTCACGTGTACGTGATATGTTTGAACAAGCTAAAAAAGCGGCACCTTGTATTATCTTTATAGATGAGATTGATGCGGTTGGTCGTAAACGTGGCGCAGGTATGGGCGGCGGTAACGATGAACGTGAGCAAACACTCAACCAAATGCTAGTAGAAATGGATGGTTTTGGTGGTAACGAAGGTATTATCGTTATTGCGGCAACTAACCGACCAGATGTTCTAGACCCTGCATTACTTCGTCCAGGTCGTTTTGACCGTCAAGTAGAAGTTGGTTTACCTGATATACGTGGTCGTGAGCAAATACTTAAAGTACACATGCGTAAAGTGCCATTAGGCGATAACGTAGAAGCGGCTCTTATAGCACGTGGAACACCTGGTTTTTCTGGCGCTGATTTAGCGAACTTAGTAAACGAAGCTGCACTTTATGCTGCACGTGGTAATAAACGTGTTGTAAGTATGGCTGAATTTGACGCTGCTAAAGATAAAATCATGATGGGCGCAGAGCGCAAAACCATGGTGATGAGCGAGCAAGAAAAAGAAATGACAGCATATCACGAAGCAGGCCACGCAATTGTGGGCCGTATGGTTCCTGAACATGATCCAGTTTACAAAGTATCTATTATTCCACGTGGCCGTGCGCTAGGTGTAACAATGTACTTGCCTGAACAAGACCGTGTTAGTCATTCAAAAGAACTTTTAGAATCAATGATTTCAAGCCTTTATGGTGGCCGTATTGCTGAAGCGCTTATTTATGGTGCTGACAAAGTAACAACGGGTGCAAGTAACGATATTGAGCGCGCAACTGATATTGCACGTAAAATGGTTACACATTGGGGTTTAAGTGAAAAGCTAGGTCCATTGCTTTACGCTGAAGATCAAAACGAGATGTATATGGGTGGTGGCGGAAGCCGTGCATCTAGTATGTCGGATGATACTGCTAAAATAATTGATGCTGAAGTACGCTTGTTTTCAGATCGTAACTACCAAAGAGCAGAAGAAATATTAAAAGAAAATATTGATATTCTTCACTCAATGAAAGACGCGTTAATGAAATACGAAACAATCGACGCTAAGCAAATTGATGATTTAATGGCGCGCCAACCAGTGCGTGAGCCGCGCGATGCTCATGACCGCCATGAAGCTAAGCCGGTAAAAGAGCAAGAACCTCAAGAGCCAGTGCTTGATGAAAGTCAAAAAGCGGATGATTCATCGAAAAAAGATGAAACAAACCTTGATGATAAAGCTGAATAATCGTTAAAATAGTTAGTGAAAGCCCCGAATTTCGGGGCTTTTTTGTATCAGCTATTTAGAAAAAGAATAAAGGTTGGCAATGACTAATATATTAAAGCTTCCCAGAGGACGTACGCTCAATATTGAAAAGCCTGTTATTATGGGAATATTGAATGTAACGCCAGACTCATTTTCTGACGGCGGGCAGTTTTTAGACCCCAAAATAGCGCTAAAGCGCGCAATGCAATTGTTAGGGGATGGTGCGCAAATTTTAGACATTGGGGGAGAGTCTACCCGCCCCGGCGCGCCAGATGTGAGTTTGAAAGATGAACTAGCCCGAGTAATTCCTGCTATTAAAGCGATACGTGAGTACAGTGATTGCGTTATTTCAATTGATACCAGTAAAGCACAAGTAATGGAGCAAGCAATACTCGCTGGGGCAGATATAGTCAATGATGTAAGAGCTCTACAAGAAATAAACGCCTTAGAAACGGTTGCGCAGTATGAAGATGTAGCAATTTGTTTAATGCATATGCAAGGGCAACCCCGCAGCATGCAGTGCGCACCTCATTACGACAATCTGTTTGCAGATATAAATATGTTTTTTAGTGAACGTATTAAAGCATGTGAAACAGCAGGGATTAAGTTTGAGCGACTTATTCTAGACCCTGGTTTTGGATTTGGAAAAACACTTAGCCATAACTATCAAATATTGGCTAAGTTTGATGATTTTAACAAGTTAGGTTTGCCATTATTGGCCGGATTATCTCGTAAGTCGATGATAGGTAATCTATTAAATAGAGAAACAAATGAGCGATTAGCGGGCAGCTTAGCGGGTGCGTTAATCGCGGCGCAAAATGGCGCAAAAATTATTCGTGTACATGACGTTAAAGAAACCGCAGACGTACTTGGTGTATATCAAGCCTGCGAGAAAGGAATTGCATAATGAAAGAAAGAAAATATTTTGGTACTGATGGCGTACGTGGTCTAGTAGGAACGCCACCTATTAACCCTGAGTTTGCAATGAAGTTGGGTTGGGCTGCAGGGCGCGTATTATCTCAAAGTGGTACTAAAAAAGTCATTATAGGTAAAGATACGCGTATTTCTGGCTACATGCTTGAAACTGCACTTGAGGCTGGTTTAATTGCCGCTGGTATTGATGTTGTATTACTGGGTCCAATGCCGACACCTGCAGTTGCGTATTTAGCGCAAACATTTCGTGCAGAGGCAGGTATAGTAATTAGTGCCTCACATAACCCTTATTACGATAACGGTATTAAGTTTTTCAATGGGCAGGGTCTAAAGCTTGACGATGAAGTAGAGCTTCAAATTGAAGCGATGCTTGATGAGCAAATGACATGTGTTGCTTCAGATAAACTAGGTAAAGCTTCGCGTTTAGTTAGTGCAGACGGCCGTTATATAGAGTTTTGTAAGAGCCAGTTCCCCCAAGGGTTATCTTTAGAAGGGCTTAAAATTGTTGTCGATTGCGCAAATGGCGCTACATACCATATAGCTCCTTCTGTCATGCGCGAACTTGGCGCTGAAGTTATAACACATGCATGCGAGCCTAATGGCGTTAATATAAATCATGAATGTGGCGCTACTCATGTAGATACCCTTAAACGCAAAGTGCTTGAATTTAAAGCTGACGTAGGTATTGCATACGATGGGGATGGCGATCGTGTAATGATGGTTGATCATAATGGTCGTGTATTTGATGGTGACGATTTAGTTTATATTATTGCTTGCCAAGCTGCCGAAGATGATATGTTGGGTGGAGGTGTAGTTGGCACTGTAATGTCTAACATGGGTCTTGAAAATGCTTTAAAAGCAAAAGGTATCGAGTTTGCTCGCAGTAAAGTGGGTGACCGCTATGTAATGGAATTACTACAGCAAAAAGGCTGGAAAATTGGCGGTGAAAGCTCAGGCCATGTATTAAATTTAGATTTAATTAGCACGGGTGATGGCATTATATCAAGTTTGCAAGTACTTGCAGCTATGGTTGCACAAAACCGTACACTACAAGATTTGGGTGCTGGTTTTACTAAATATCCAATGAAAATGATTAACGTGCGCTATACCGCTGGAACAGATCCGACAAAAGCGCCAGAGGTACTTTCAGCTGTAGCAGAAGTTGAGCTTGCTTTAGGGGACAAAGGCCGAGTTTTACTGCGCAAATCAGGCACAGAACCTGTTGTTCGTGTTATGGTTGAAGCCGAGCAAGAAAAAATTGTAATAGACAGCGCTCAAAAAATTGCAGCTGTTGTAGAATCTATGAGCAAACAGACTGATTAATAACAATAACCTCTTGTAACTTTGGGCGAGAAAAGTTAATATCTCGCCCGCTTTCTAATGTGGAGTGGAAAATGGCAATACGCAAGGCGATGGTCGCAGGCAACTGGAAAATGAATGGTTCGTTAGAGCTAGTTAAACAAATGTCTGATGCTATTAACGATGTAAAATCACAAGAGATGGACATTGTTTTATTTCCTCCATTCCCACTTGTACCTGCGATGATAGCTAGTGGTGTTTCTACAGGTGCTCAAACTGTTTCTGAAAATACACCTGGTGCGTTTACCGGTGAAGTAGACGGACAGCTTCTAAAAGACTTAGGTGCAACTTACGTACTCGTTGGTCACTCTGAACGCCGCAGTATTTATAACGAAAGTAATGAAACTGTCGCTGAAAAGTTTGCTAGAGCACAAGAAGTTGGGTTAACACCAATTTTATGTGTTGGCGAAAGTGAAAGTGAGCAAGAAAACGGTCAAACCGAACAAGTAGTTGCTGCACAAATTGATGCAGTAATTGAAAAATTAGGTGTAGCAGCACTGAAAGATTCTGTGATAGCATACGAGCCCGTTTGGGCCATAGGCACAGGTAAGACTGCATCGCCAGAGCAGGCACAAACTGTTCATAAATTTATCCGTGATAAAATTGCTGCACTTGATAGCACTTTAGCACAAGGGCTTTCCATCTTATATGGTGGTAGCGTTAATGAAAAAAATAGCGAATTATTATTTGCACAAACAGATATAGATGGCGGCTTAATTGGCGGCGCAAGTCTAAAAGCAGAATCTTTTTCTGCAATCTGTAACAGTGCAAAAGGGACTGTATAAGATGTACGAAATTTTATTAGTAGTTTATTTAGTTGTGGCTTTAGCTCTAGTTGGAATGGTTTTAATTCAACAAGGTAAAGGCGCAGATATGGGTTCTTCATTTGGTGCTGGTGCTTCAGGCACGGTTTTTGGTTCGTCTGGTGCTGGTAACTTTATGACAAAAACAACCACAAGCTTAGCAACAGTATTTTTTGTTTTAAGCATTGTGCTAGGTAACCTAACTGCAGGTCAAATTAAAAAGACTGACGAGTGGGAAAACCTAGAAGCAGCTCCTGCAGTAGAAACTGTAGTTCCTGTTGAAGAAGATGTTCCGGTAACATCTACGAAAGAGCAAAGCTCTGACGTACCGAACTAATTTAGCGTAATGCTATCGTTAAACGATTTATACTCCTCAAATAAATCATATGTTTAACAAATAAGCGAAAGCTTAAAAATGCGGATGTGGTGGAATTGGTAGACACGCCACCTTGAGGGGGTGGTGCTTTCGGGCGTGGGGGTTCAAGTCCCCCCATCCGCACCAAATTTAGAAACCAGTAACAGAAATGTTACTGGTTTTTTTGTGCCTGCGATTTAAATTGAATGTTATTTGTACTTTCTTTTTTTAAAGGGCAATTAGTTATGTAGAATTTTGAATTGTTTGTAAAAAAAACTAGAAATTTTACAAATTTAGTTAACACTTATGAGTAATAAGCCGATAATAGATTTAGACAATAAAATAAGGTATTCACAATGGCTTCAGGCTTCACTTTTCAAAATCTCAGCATAAGTAAAAAAATACATGCGATTACGAGTATTGCTGTCGTTGCATTTTTAGTGATTGTTCTGATCAACTATTTTGCTATGAATGATAATAGAATTGCACTTGATGAAATGGAAAAATCATCCTACAAAGTTGTTAAGTTAACATCTGCTAATGTTGGCATTTTAGAGAAGCTGGACGAACTTTACACCCAAGCCGTAACATTTGGTGAGCAAGATTTAGTCGAGAAAGCATCTGACACATACAAGCAACTTGAGTTGAATATTATTGCGATAGAAAAAATAAATGCCTCTTACATTCACAGTGACACTAAAGAGCAGCTCGCAAATTACGAAAAAATATCAGCGACTATCGCAAATGGCATGGTAAATGGAACAGCAGATTTTAGTAAAATTCAACAACAAGCACAGAGGAAAACAGCGCTTTATAACGATGTCCTAGAAAAGTTTAAGGCAGCACAAGTCAAAGCTGACGATCGTTTTTTTGAACTTGTTGCAAGCACAAAGGACCGCTCTGATTACGCCCTTACGTTAATGTTAGTTGTTTCTATTGTATCGCTTATTTTATTGCTCTTTATGGCTATTTGGATAGCTAAGCGAATTGCTTCTTCGGCAAGTGATGCGGCAAATAATTTAAGCTTATTAGCAAGCGGTAAAGGCTCGCTAAGCACTAAATTGACAGTTAACTCTGAAGATGAAATAGGTCAAGTATCTATAAACTTCAACTCTTTTATTGGCATATTGAAAAAAACGGTGTTAGAAATTATCGCGGTTTGCGAACCGTTAATGGAAAACTCTACTCGCTTAGTGCAGGGGATGGAACAAGCGGAGCGTGCAACGACTAAACAAACCACTGATGCTGAGATTGTAAAGCAATCGATGGAAGAGATGAAACAGAGTGTAGGAGATATCTCTCAATCAGCTGCAAGTGCTTCTCATGCAGCGCAAACGGCAGAGAAAGAAGTTGAGCAAAGTAGAACTCAAGTACAAACATCAGTAACCGCTTCTCGTACGTTAAGTGATGAGATTAATCACGCTGCTACAACTATCAATAAATTAGCAGACGATACAAAAAATGTGTCGCAAATATTAAATGTTATTACATCAATAGCGGAGCAAACAAATTTACTTGCGCTTAATGCTGCCATTGAAGCTGCCCGTGCTGGTGAGCATGGCCGAGGCTTTGCTGTTGTCGCTGATGAAGTTAGAGAGCTTGCATCGCGAACTGCTCACTCTACAAATGAGATTAGAGAGCTGTTGACTACTTTAACTGAAGCGGCTAACGAATCAGTTACTGCAATGACGACTGCAAGAGATATGGCTACAGATAATGCAACTGCAGCAGAAAAAACGGGTATTTCTATAGAGAAAATTGCAGAGCAAATGTTAGAAATAAATGGAATGAACTCACAAATTGCTGCTGCCACAGAAGAGCAAACATCAGTTGCTGCTATGGTTGTAGAAAACGTGACAAATATGCACGTATCATTTGAAGATACAATGGACTCGCTAACGGCTGTGAGGGATGTAGCTAAAAACCTTCATTACCTTTCAGATAACCTATTAGATGCCACGGCTAAATTTAAAATTGAGTAACGTAGCTAAATCAATTCGAAGTAATGCTTATTCAATTTGAGAGGGCAGATCAGACGCTAGCTGTATTAAAATTTCTATTGAACAGTTTTTCTCCCTCAAAATATCTTACTTAATCGAGCGAATTGTTATTAAAGTTAAGTTATAAAAAAACCACCGATTTGGTGGTTTTTTTTATTTAATAATAGCAATTAAAAGGTAGCAATCACTTTAACTTTATCAGTTGCTTTATTGCTATCTATATAGCCGATTGAATCACCATTAGCGGCAACAAAGTCAATGACAGCTTGATCTGAATCAAACTTTTCAGGCGGTGTTCCTTTACCTGTAAAAACAAGTTTTGACCAATAGGCATTTAATTGGCTGCTCGATTTACCTACCACTTTAGAATTGAATTCATCAGCAATAGCGGTACCGTTTTGAGTTGCTGGGTTGACCTTATTGCCGTTATCAAACGACTTGGCCTTTCCTAAGTAAATTTTCTTAATAGTCTCTGCATCAAGTGCATTTGCATTACCAGGATTTACAATTACTGCAACTTCAGCTAAAGCACCGAAAGAACATAATGAAAGCGCACTAGCTAGGATTAATTTTTTCATATTCCGCTCCAATTAAAATACTAAATCAACACCAACGGCGACTATATCCGTTTCAGTGTCAGTGATGTCATCATCAAATCGACTAAAGTCAATTTTAAATGCAGCTGAAGGGTGGAAGTCATAACGTGCGCCGATGGTGTATACGTTACTCTCTGCACGCATGCTCTCTAGGGCAAAGTTCACTGTAGTATTTAATAAAGGAATTGATTCAAGAGTATTAAAACGTGACGAATCATGCTTATCATCATTTTTTTCATAGGTGAAGTGAACAATAACATCGTCTATACGATAACCGGCAGAGGCATAGTATTGTGATTGTTCAGCCAAAATACTTCCCTCTACTTCAAACTGTGTATATTCAGCATCAAATAAGAAGTTATCATAGTCAATAGAGAAGCCAATACCAACAAAAGTTGTTTCATCTTCGTCAGTAGTAAGATCATTTGCTGTGCTCGTTAAACCGTTAGTATTAAGTACTTCAACAAGTCCAATTAAACCGCTGTCATTAGATGAAATGCTTGTGTCGGCCACAATATATGCAGCTCGTGCACTGAACCAGTCGTATGATAGGCTCCAGTTTATACCGCCTAAATTATTTAACTCAGCAGGTAAGCTATCTCCAAATACATCTATATCGCCATCAAAAGCGCCATAAAACCCTTGCAAAGTAGAGTCCCAATCTCCTAATTGATTGTTGTAAACAACACTCAAGCCTTCATAAGTCGAAAATGGGATACCGTATACTGAGCGAGGTGGACGTACCCAGCGATAAGCATAGCCAACATCCAAGAAATCTGAGTATTTATAGAAAGGAACACGCATTTTACCAGCGCTAAATTGCAGTTCATCGCTGTATTCATAAGTAACATATGCCCATTCGAATGTGGCGTCAAAGTCGTCCTCTCCACGCGCAATAATTTGAGCCGTAGCCGTTAGCTTCTCTTGAAGATCAGCAGATAGTTGTAAAGCGAACTTACTCTCATTTTTAAATGAGATATCATCGTCATATCCGTATAAGGTTTGATCACTGTCTAGGCTTTTACCACCCACTATAGATGCAAAACCATTAATACGTACTTCAGCGCTTGCATAGCTAGATGCAAGTACAGCACATACAGCTACTGCTACAGATAGCTTTTTCATATGTATTTCCTATTTGTTATTTAGATGTTGATTTCAATAGGATTATAGAAGTGATAGTGTTTTTTATCTAATAAATTTAGGAAGTTAATAAAAATAAATTTAGTAACGGCTTTTTAATTTTGTAACATATATATTTTATGTATGTATTAAAAGCAGAATAGTATGATTTTATTAGAATAAACTTTAAATCTAGTTAATAAGGCTTTTTAAAATGGCGGGAATATTATAACTAAATTTTCTTTTTACGTTCTTTGGTTAAGGAGTTAGAACGAATGTTGCTGGTAATTACAATAGCTATTATCAAGTTTGCTTAATCGGTTTTAACTATTGATCTTATTTAAGTTTTTTTGACACCAAAGCAATGCTTGTTGCTTGTTTTTTACAGCGATTTTTTGATACACCTTGTGTAAATGTACACGAACTGTAGCTTCACTGATAAATAAAGTGTCTGCAATTGCGCTTGAATGTAAGCCAGAAAATAATAAGTTTAATACTTTCATTTCTTTGCAGGTTAAGTTATTTGATTGCAGCGTAGTTTGTTGTTCACTCGCTAGCATTTGTCTCATCCAACCATCAGTTACCGCACGTGGAAACCAAAGTTTTCCTTGTTCTATTGCTTGTAATCCTTGCTGCAGTAGTACTTCGTCAGTGCCTTCATAAAACAAACCTTTCAAATTAGGCCACTCTTTTAATGCCAAAACATCACCGTCTTTGGGCACGTCAAAAATAACGAGTCCTTGGTGACCGTTTTTTAGCATAAACTGATTTATAAGTTCATGGTTTGTAATAACATTTAAAGCTTGATAATTGACAAGTAGGACGTTGAAGTCAGCTGCGACACAAAAAAGTGATGTGTAATTTGGGCTGGTGAAGCATGTGGGGCTTTTATTGGCTGTATTTTCACTATTCATAATATTCTATCCATAGACTACATTTTAGCACTATATTCTTATTTTTAGTTAATTTCAATGATACCTGAATGTGTTTTAGCTCTTTTTTTATACACTAAAGTACATGTATGAGTATGTTTTATGCGCTCTTTAAAGTAGTATTTATGAGATTTTTTGTTTTAAAACAGTTCATTAGTGAGGTAAATATTAGAGGGGTTTATTTATGATAATTCATCTAAAGCTAACAATGCTTAAATTACTGTCATTTTCTATGAGTTTATTTAAATAATTTATACATTTATTCACAATAATGTCATATAATACCTGTCCAGAGGAAAGATGCTATTTAGCGTCTTTTTTTATGCCTAAAATTTATATTATCAATATAAAAGCATAACAAAAATCACACGGTATCCTTTGGAGAATATTTTGAAACTACGCACACTCTCACAGTTAAGCCTAGCAATTGTCGCTGCACTATCTACTTCAGTAAATGCTGAAGAAGCTAAAACAACCGCAAAACAAGACGCGTTTGAAAAAATCGAAGTCACAGCTCGTAAACGTACAGAGAGCTTATTTGAATCTCCAACCGCTATCACATCAATTGGGGCGAACCTAATTGATAAAGCCAATATGAGTAATCTTGAAGATATTGGTAAATATGTTCCAAACTTAAACATCACCCGTTACGGTGTTGGTAATGCAGCACATGCGTCTGTGTTCATTCGTGGTATTGGTCTGCAAGATCACATAATAACTACTGATCCAGGTGTAGGCGTATACTTAGATGGCGTTTATTTAGGTCGTCAAATGGGTTCTAATTTATCATTACCTAATGTTGAGCGTGTTGAAGTGCTTCGTGGTCCACAAGGTACTTTATATGGTCGTAATACATTAGGTGGCGCTGTAAATGTAATTACAAAGCAACCTGGTGATGAAGGTATTGTAACTACTTCAGCTAAGCTGGGAAGTCGTGGACGTATTGCTGGTGATGTTTATTTTAATAACTCACTAAACGATGAACTAAGCATGTCTGCGAGTGCATCTTACAAAACACGTGATGGTGTTGGTGAAGCTGTTAATTTAGCAAATCCAGAGAAAGAAATTGGTGAGGAAGAGGAATTCAGTGGTCGTGTAGCCCTTAAATGGCAAGCGAACAGCGATTTAGCATTCACTTTTGCTTTAGATGGAGTTGATAACGAGTCAGGTCAATCGCCTTACACAATTGAATTAACTGACCCGCTAGATGCAAACGATGTGTTTAATGGCGACTTCCCATTATTGACTCAAGATTTAATTCCATCAGACCCTGATGATTTAGGTACAACCGTTGCAGGTATTGAATCAACTTCTTACTCAGGTTGGGGCACATCGTTCTCGGCTGATTGGGCAATTAACGATACTTATACTACTAAGTTTATCTCAAGCTACCGTACATCTGAGTATGAAGGTGGCCTAGATGACGATGCATCACCTTTAAACTTATCTGAGTTTCCAGAAGAGGGCGGAGCTGATCAGTACTCGTTTGAAATTCAACTAAATGCAACATTTGATAATATGGACTTTGTGTCAGGCCTTTACTTTTTTAATGAAGATGGCTTTACACGTTCAGGCCCATTTGTATTCAGCCCATTTAATACACCCAATGGCTTATTGAATGACGGAGTAACAGAATCATTTGGTGGTTACGGCGATTTTGAAATTAACCAAGAAACTAATTCTTACGCAGCCTACTTTAATGCAAGCTACGATTTAACTGACGATTTAACGGTAGGTGGTGGTCTTCGTTATTCAAAAGATGAAAAAGATGCAAATGCTGTATTCCCATCATTTCCTACTCGTAAGTATGTAAGTGCAGATTTTGATGCAGTTACGTGGGATGTAAATGCATCTTATCAGCTTAGCAATAATATGAATGTGTATGGCCAGATTCAAAAAGGCTACCAAACAGGTGGTTTTCCACCGCGCCCATTTGGTGGACCAGACCAGTTTGTATCATTTGACGAAACGAAAGCGATTAACTACGAAATGGGTCTAAAAGGCCAAGTACACGAAAATGTATCTATGATGCTTGCGGTATTTGTGACTGATTACACTGATTTAGCATTACCGTTTTCAGACCCAACAGCAGGTGGCGGTTTCGTAACAATTGTAGAAAATGCGGGTCAGTCTAAAGCACAAGGTATTGAGCTTGAAACAACCGTCGCTATTACAGATGACTTTACTATTCGCAGTGCAGTTGGTTATTTAGATTCTGAAATAACAGAAGTGGCTGAGGGTGTACAAGGTATAGGTAAAGGCGATTCACCAGCACTAACACCACGCTGGACTGTCATGGTTGCACCTTCTTACTTTATGGATTTAGAGAACGGCGCAACACTTGCATTTAATGCTAACTATTCGTACCGAAGCGAAATGCAAGGGCAATCAGTTTATAACCAAAGTGAGACAATTGACTCTCGTGAACTAGTTGGTTTTAATATTTCCTACACTAATCCATATGGCGATATGGAAGTTACACTGTATGGTGAAAACGTTCTAAACGAAGTTTACGACGTTGGTCGTCTTCAACAATCAGGTTTTGTTGGCGTAATGCGCAGTAATGATCGAAGTGAATTTGGTTTGAAATTCAAAAAAGATTTTGAGCTATAAACTAAAATCAAGTAAATAAAATATAATGTAATTGAAGTTTATTTTGCATAATAAAGGCCGAATCATGCTGTGATTCGGCCTTTGTGTATTCAATAGTAAAGTTATTATTCGCATCGTTTAAATTCCTAATTTAAATTGCTGATTTAAAACAATCCACATCCCCATTTTTGAGTGTTTGTATTAACTAAAATGCGCCTTTTTAGTTTGTGTAAAGGCTAGGTTGTTCGCTACAATGGCGCCTCTTAATTGCCAAACGGACTCTGTAATGAAAATTCTTGCCGATCAAAATATGCCTTTAGTTGAGCAGTACTTTGCAGACTTTGGTGAGGTTGAGCGTTTTGATGGTCGTAAATTAACGCCTGAACAATTAATAGATGTAGATGTTCTTCTTACTCGTTCGGTGACAAATGTTAATCATGAACTTTTGGTACAAGCTAACAAGTTGAGCTTTGTAGGTACTGCCACAATCGGCATTGACCATATTGATACGCAATTACTGCATGATAGAAATATTGCTTTTACAAGTGCACCTGGTTGTAATGCTGTTGCTGTAGCTGAATATGTAATTAGTAGCTTATTTGCATTAAGCCAAGAAAATGCGCGTCCATTGTGTGGTCAAACAATTGGTATTGTAGGGATGGGCAACATTGGTACATGTTTGGCGCAAAAATTAAAAGCATTAAACGTAGTTGTACTGCTGTGCGATCCGATTAAGCACGAACAAGGCTTACTACAAGAGCATGTAGCGCTTGATGAGTTATTAGCGCAGTCAGATGTTGTTACTTTTCACGTTCCCCTTGTTAAAAGTGGCGAGCATAAAACACTGCACATGATGGGTAAAGAGCGTTTAAAGGCACTTAAGCCAGGAACCACGCTAATTAATGCAAGCCGTGGCGATGTAATTGATAACCAAGCATTACTTGAGGTAATGGAAGCTGGGGCTGATTTAGATTTAGTACTTGATGTATGGGAGAAAGAACCCAATATTTTAACTGAATTACTAGAGCATGTTCGTTACGCTAGTGTGCACATTGCAGGGCATACACTTGAGGGGAAAGCTCGTGGTACACAAATGTTGTATCAAAAACTGTGTCAGCTCAAAGGTGTTGAGGCGATTAAATCGTTGGATGATTTTTTACCAACACCAGCCGTTACAAATGCAACTGTTACGCAAAGCCTTAATGAGCAAGATATTGCCCGTTTAGTGCATTTAATTTATGACGTTCGCCGCGATGACGGAATATTACTTCGTCGTCTAGAGAGCGACGGCTTTGATAGTTTACGTAAAAACTATCCAATAAGGCGAGAATTTAGCACTTTATTTCTACAAGGTGATAGCTCACAACTAGCAGCACTTAGCCAGCTTGGCTTTAGCATAGCTGAATAATTATTTAACTAACGATGTTGTTTTAATGTCGTTTATAGAGGAAGAAATATGTCGCAAAAATATAACGTTGCCGTACTTGGCGCTACTGGTTTAGTAGGCCGTCAAATCATTGAAACGCTAGCAGATCGTAAGTTTCCTGTTGATCAGCTTTTTTTACTTGCTAGCAGCCGCAGCGCAGGTGAAGATATAAAGTTTCGTGGTGAGACCATTGAAGTACTTGACGTTGAAGGCTTTGACTTTAGCCAAGCGCATATAGGTCTGTTTTCTGCTGGTGGCAGTGTATCTGAAAAATATGCTCCTATTGCTGCTGAAGCCGGCTGTATTGTAATCGATAATACATCGCACTTTAGAAATGATTTTGAAATACCACTCGTGGTGCCAGAAGTTAATGCTTCAAGCCTAGCTGATTTTAGAAATCGTAATATTATTGCTAACCCTAACTGTTCAACTATTCAGATGATGTTAGCACTTAAACCAATTTATGATGCTTACGGAATAGACCGTATTAATGTATCTACTTACCAAGCTGTATCGGGTGCAGGTAAAGACGCGGTTGATGAACTTGCAAAGCAAACAGCTAATTTGATGAATGCACGCCCTATGGATAATAAAGTATTTCCAAAGCAAATTGCATTTAACGTTATTCCTCAAATTGATAGCTTTGAAGATAATGGCTATACGCGCGAAGAAATGAAAATGGTAAACGAAACTCATAAAATTTTGGGTGATACCACTATTGCAGTGAACCCAACGTGTGTACGTGTTCCCGTATTTTTTGGGCACTCAGAATCAATTAATATTGAAACGCGCATGCCTTATGACTTTGAACACGTTAAACAACTTTTAAAAGACGCGCCTGGTGTCGAGCTAATTGATGATGAAGGTGACTACCCAACAGCAGTGTCTGACGCTAGTGGTAACGATACTGTGTATATAGGTCGATTACGTGCTGATATTTCTCATCCTCATGGATTAAACATGTGGGTTGTAAGTGACAACACTCGTAAAGGTGCTGCAACTAATAGCATTCAAATTGCAGAAGAGCTTATTGCCAATTACATGTAATAGTTAATTGCGCTAAACATGCTTTTGAAGCGGTAAACAGTAGTTGTTTGCCGCTTTTTGTTTATATGGCTTGTCAAATTTTTGCCGTTTAATTTTAAAAATACAAAAACTGATTGATAACACTCAATAAATTAATATTTATAAAGATGTTTTAAGGCATTTATTTTCAAGGTGTTGCGATGGATATTACGCTCTAACTGGTTTATAGTTTGTAATTGGAATAGAGCTTGCAATAAAAATAGATTGTAATAATAAATGCGAGTCAGTCATTTGGCTGATAATAGCAATAATAAACAATATTTATGCACTTAAGTTTTAGGTGTTTTATTAATATTTAAATATTAAAGGATCAGCATGCGCGGTTTAGCTACACTTATTATATTAGCG
Source organism: Pseudoalteromonas sp. SG45-1 (assembly GCF_014164135.1). Classification (NCBI taxonomy): domain Bacteria; kingdom Pseudomonadati; phylum Pseudomonadota; class Gammaproteobacteria; order Alteromonadales; family Pseudoalteromonadaceae; genus Pseudoalteromonas; species Pseudoalteromonas sp. SG45-1. Next base: position 26,816 of record NZ_JACJEP010000011.1, on the reverse strand, counting down.
TCTGCATTGATAGTAACGCCAGTTTACTCTCAGGACAGTACCCAATTAAAGGGGCCTAAAGGCGTTGACTATGGTGCGCAAGGGCGATCAATTGGGCCAATTAAACCAACTGATACGCTTTGGCGTATAGCAGCTAAAGTGCGCCCAGACAATTCTGTCAGTATTTATCAAGTTATGCAGGCTTTGTATAACAAAAATCCCGATTCATTTTTAGAACAAAATCTTAACCACATTCAAAATGGTGCCTATTTAAAAATCCCTACCTTAGCCGAAATAAAAGCTGTAAATACGCAGCTCGCAAAGCAACGCTCTGAGCAAGATGATGCATTATGGGAAAAGAAAAAAAATGGCACGCTTACACAAAGCGAAATTAACTCAGCGCAAACAAAAGTAACTCAAGCGCGTAAAATTGATGTAGACGATGCTAAAAAAGAGATACAGAAAGAATTAAATGAAATAAAAACAGAGCAAGGTACTAAGCTAGTTGAGTTACAACAACAGTTTAAAAGCTCAGTTAGTAATGTAGAAGAGATTTTAGTTGAAAATAATAATCTTAAAAAACAGTTATCAGGAATATCAAAAGAGCTCGAAAACTTACGTTTGCAATTAGGACAAGACAGCGAAATTCAAAATCAGTTAAAAGAACTCATTGTTAAACAAAACGAGATTATTGCCCAACAAAAAAAACAAGAAGTAATACCAAAAGAGTCATTTGATTTTGGCTCATTATTTTCAAATCCCATAGTACTGGGCTTGTTAATGTTTATTCCTGGGTTACTGATTATTTTTGCAATCGTTATGTTTTTACGCAAACGAGCAAGTAATCAAGAAGAGCCGCAAAACGATGATGACTTTTTACCACAAACCCCAACCTATGCTGGCGATGATGATTTAGGCCCAAGCTTAAATGACGATCCAATTGTACCTGACCCTTTAGATGACTTGAGTGTTCAATTAGATGATAGTCTCGAAAGTGATATGTTGCCTAATGATGATTTAGACGACGGCTTAGATGATTTTTCTGGCGACGAAAATTTACTTGATCAGGATGAGCTCGAAAGCTTGCTAAGCGATGACATTGTTTTTGATGATGAAAATACCGATGACGATGATGAGCTCGATATTTTTATGCAGCAAGGGTTTGATCAACCTTCAGATGAAAACGCTGAAGATATAGATTTAGACTTATCTGATGACTCAATTAACAATGATGAAATCCTAACTAATGACGATTTAGATAGCTTGTTTGATGAAGAAGATAGTCTACCTGAATTTGATGCACCGCAAACAAGCGAAGCTTTAGAGGATGACAGCTTAGAATCTCATGATGAAATGGCGGCTTTAAGTGAAGAGCTTGCAGATGAAGATAATTTTGATATAGATGAATTATTAGATCAAACATCAACAGAATTAGATACCTCAAATAACACTTCAGCTGAACTTGATACAAGCGACGACTTTGATTTAGACGATATAGATAGCTTAATTGATGAGGCGAATGACCCAAAAAGTGATGTGGTAGATGACTCACTTGATGCAGAGTTACTCGACGAAGATGAACTTCTAGAAGAAAGCGACGACTTTGATTTAGACGACATAGATAGCTTAATTGATGAGGCTGCAGTTGATACTGCAGATGACTCATTAGTTGAGGAAAGTGACGACTTTGATTTAGACGATATAGATAGCTTAAT
>NZ_JACJEP010000011.1:0-25022 GCF_014164135.1 Pseudoalteromonas sp. SG45-1 | reverse complement strand
GCTGCAGTTGATACTGCAGATGACTCATTAGTTGAGGAAAGTGACGACTTTGATTTAGACGATATAGATAGCTTAATTGATGAAGCAGCAGTTGATACTGCAGATGACTCATTAGTTGAGGAAAGTGACGACTTTGATTTAGACGACATAGATAGCTTAATTGATGAGGAAGCAGTTGATACTGCAAATGATTCATTAGTTGAACAAAGCGATGATTTTGATTTAGACGACATAGATAACCTAATTGATGATGAAGTAAAAAATTCAGATATAAGAGATTCAGAAATTGATAATGCATTGGCAGACTCAGTTGAGGATTTAGCAGATGCTCAAGAAGAATTAAATGTTGATGATATTGAGTCGCTTGCTTCATCATTAAATGAAGAACCTGAGCTTGAAGAAGAGCCTGAACTTATAGATGTAACGGTTGATGATTTTTCAGATACATCAGAGTCGCTTCTTGATCCTGAAGATGCGCTTGAAGAATATACAGATGATACTTTAAAGAGCGTTGATGAGCTTTTAAATGAGCTACAACAAGCGACGGATGATGACTATATAGAAACACCAGATTGGTCTTTAGATGAGCTTGACGACGATCTTGAAGAAATAGAAGTAGATCTTGGTGACGATCCGTTAGCGGGCGACGATGGCTCAGATCTTACAAAAATTGAAGAGCAGCTTGATAGCGATCTTATAACGCCAAGTGAAGAGTTAGATGAATATCCTGAACTTGAATTAGATGATGATCATTCATTATTGGAGAATGAACCTTCGTTTGAGCCGCAAGAACCTAAAGAAAATGCACCGAGTGAAGAAAATGCAGTAGCACTTAGTCAAACAGAGAAAGATCTCGCAAATGCGCTTTCTGAAAATGCTAACTTAGATAGCTTAGAAGATGATTTTGATGATGAACTATTAATTGATAATGACTTCTCTGAATCAGAAGCTAAGGTTGAAGACGAGTCGTTTGATGATGATTTACTGCAAGAAATTAATGACGGAATTGATTCTGTTGAACCAGTTAGTATAGAAGAGGATACCAAACCTCTTAACCTTGATGAAGTTCAAGAAACACTAGAAAGTGAGTTGCCATTTACCCCCGAAGAATTACAAGGTGATGATTTAGACGGTGAGGCGCAGGGAGTCGCTTCCAGCCAAGCTGAGCAGGACTTATCAAATGCGCTTTCTGAAAATAATGATTTAGATAGTTTAGAAGACGATTTTGATGATGAAATTTTAATTGAAGACGATTTTTCTGACTTAGATGTTGAGTTTGACGAAGATATTTTAGAGCAAGCGCTAACTGATGAGTTATCAGACGAGCAGCAAGAGCAAACAAATGCAGAGCGCGAAGCACAGTTAACAAACTCAGATGAAGCAGGTAGCACTGATATTAGCTCTGACGATGAACTTGATGAAGAGTTTATGTCAAATTTGACGCAAACTGATTTTGATTCATTACTTAGTGAGTTAGCGGAGCCTGAAGAATTAAGTGCTGAGGATAGCAGTGAATTTGATGTCGACTTTGACAGCTTGCTAAAAGAAGACTTAGAGGAAGATGACTCATTAACTACAAAAGAGCCACTTGTTGAAAGTAGTGATATTGAGCAACTTGATAATGATGAATTTGTAGATATAGATTCATTATTAGAAGAAAGTGAAGAGGCTGAACTTGAACACGAACCTTACACCGATGTTAATATGGATGTTGGTTTGAGTGAGTTTGATGCATTACTTGCTGGTGATAACCCAACCGATGTTGATGCTGAAAGTGGTGGCTACTCAGCTAAACTAGATTTAGCGCGTGCTTATATTGAAATTGATGATTTTGATTCTGCGCTCAAGGTCATTGAGGATGTCATCAACAAAGGCCCAGAAGAAGTTCAAGAAGAGGCACTTAGTTTAAAAGCGAAACTAAAATAACAAATTGTTAAAAAAACCCTTAATTGGTTATTCTAATTAAGGGTTTTTTTATGGATGTTAGTTTAATTATAACAAGGGAAAGCAACGCATTAATGAAGCGGGTTTTATAGTATGTAATTGTTATAAAAGAATAATTTACATCGTAATTATTAAGTTATTTGATTCATTAAAATGATCATGTTTTTAATAAAAAGGGTATTACCGCACACCTCCTTTTATTGCGTCGAGAGATAGCATAAAATGCCGTGTTCATTAGCACAGTAGGTAAAGCAGTAATTATGCGAGTAGCACTTGGAGTTGAATACAACGGCGTACGCTATAGTGGGTGGCAACGTCAATCACATGTAAATAGCGTACAACAAGAAGTAGAAAAGGCATTGTCGCGTATTTGTAATCACCCAGTTGAAGTAGTATGTGCGGGGCGAACTGATGCGGGTGTGCACGGTACAGGTCAAATAATACATTTTGAAACTGAAGCTTCGCGTGACATGGTCGCATTTACAATGGGTATGAATACCTTATTGCCTAAAGATATTGCTATTCGCTTTGCACAACCAGTTGCTGTCGATTTTCATGCTCGTTTTAGTGCAACCGCTCGCCGATACCGCTATATTATTTATAACTCTCCTTTTCGAGGAGCAGTGTTAAACGAAGGGGTTACGCATTTTCATCACCCATTAGATGAAGTTAAAATGCAGGAAGCCTGTCAGTATTTGATCGGGACACACGATTTTACATCTTTTCGAGCGATCCATTGTCAAGCAAATACACCGACTCGCACTATTCATCATTTATCGGTACAGCGCCAAGGGTGTTACGTTATTATTGATATTAAGGCGAATGCGTTCTTACATCACATGGTACGTAATATAACGGGGAGCTTGATGGATATTGGCATACATAAGCAACAGCCCATTTGGTTGAAAGAATTACTTGATTGTAAAGAGCGTGCTAAAGCAAGTGCTACAGCTAAAGCTGCAGGTTTATACTTGGTTGATGTCGATTATCCTGAAGAGTTTAATATTCCTAAAATGCCTTTAGGTCCATTGTTTTTACCTGACGCTGAAATTTAGTTATGGTTGCCGTTAGTGTTTTTTATGAACACTTTTAACTACTAAGACCAGTTTTTTATACCGCGTTAGTGTAATTCATGTTTTAATTGAAAAAATTTGTCTGCTAATTGCTATTGGCAGGCTCGCGACACAGAACAGCATTAAGAGAGTTGCAAATGAGTTGGCTAGAAAAAATCTTACCTAAAACGACAAAATCATCAGGTCGTAAAGAAATCCCAGAAGGTGTTTGGGCTAAGTGCACATCGTGTGATTCAATTTTATATAAAGCTGAATTAGAAAAGTCATTAAACGTATGTCCTAAGTGTAACCATCACATGCGTGTTAGTGGCCGTAAGCGCCTGGAGCACTTTTTAGATGAAGGTGACCGTCAAGAGCTTGGCACACAACATGAGCCTAAAGACATTCTTAAGTTTAAAGATTCTAAAAAATACTCTGATCGTATCAGTGCAGCCCAAAAAGCAAGTGGTGAAAAAGATGCACTTGTAGCTATGAAAGGCCGATTAAAAGGCATTCCAGTTGCAGCAGTAGCATTTGAGTTCTCATTTATGGGTGGCTCAATGGCTTCTGTTGTTGGCGCTCGCTTTGTTGATGCTGTTGATCAATGTTTAGAGCATAACATGCCGCTTATTTGTTTTTCTGCATCAGGCGGTGCACGCATGCAAGAAGCGCTTATGTCGCTTATGCAAATGGCTAAAACAAGTGCTGCACTTGCAAAAATGACTGAAAAAGGTCTTCCGTTTATTTCAGTCATGACTGACCCAACTATGGGTGGTGTATCTGCATCGCTTGCTATGCTGGGCGATATTAACGTTGCAGAACCTAAAGCGTTAATTGGTTTTGCAGGTCCTCGTGTTATTGAGCAAACAGTTCGCGAAACATTACCTGAAGGCTTTCAGCGTAGTGAATTTTTGCTTGAACACGGTGCAATTGACATGATTATTGACCGCCGTGAAATGCGCGATACCCTTGCACGCATTTTAGCTAAATTTATGAACTTGCCTTCTACGGAACAAGAGCATAGAGTAGCGTAAATTTCAGCTTTACTGATTACACGCTATGACAAAAAAAATTCCTAGCCAATCATCAAGCCTTGATGATTGGCTTTTTTATTTAGAAAGTGTTCACCCAGCTAACATTGCTATGGGCTTAGAACGAGTTGCTAATGTTGCTAACAATATTGGCCTGTTAAACACTCCAAGTAAAATTATTCTTATTGCCGGTACAAACGGTAAGGGCACCACAGCACGGTGCTTAGAGTCGCTATTGCTAGCGCAAGGTTTCAGTGTGGGTACTTACGCATCTCCACATTTAATTCGTTATAACGAGCGTGTACGAGTTAATGGGGAAGAATTGGCAGACCAATTTCATATAGATGCTTTTCACCAGCTTGAGCAAGGCCGTAAAGACACTGCTCTGACTTATTTTGAATATGGTACTTTGGGGGCGTTGGCAATTTTTAAACGCTGTAACGTCGATTATGTATTACTAGAGGTTGGTTTAGGTGGGCGCTTTGACGCCACAAATATAGTCACTCCCTTTGCAAGCGTGATCACCACTATAGACTTAGACCATAAAGAGTACTTAGGTGATACCCGTGAGTTAGTGGCTTATGATAAAGCCGGTATTTTTCGTGAAAATACGCCCGCTATTATAGGGGATTTAAATATTCCTCACACAATGACTGATTACGGCAAAGAAATTAATGCCAACATGACGCTGTCGGGCAGTGACTTTATTTTTAAAGAAAATGCTGAGAGCTTTAATTGGCAATATAAAGAACATAATCTTGAAATAGATAAGCCTGCAATACCGTGTCAAAATGCAGCTACCGCATTAACTACGCTAAGTGTTTTAAACTTATTACCTAGTGAATCAATTATACGAAGTTGTTTAGCTAATTTAGTTGTCGAAGGGCGCTTTCAACAGTTAAGTGTTGAGCCTTTAGTCTTTACCGACGTAGCACACAACCCTGAGTCGGCGCGTTATTTAGCCAATAAGTTATCAAGCTATAAAGATAAAGGCTTTAAAATTCATGCATTAGCCGCTATGCTTGCTGACAAAGATAAAGCGGGTGTATTTAAAGAAGTAAGTCACTTGGTCGATGAGTGGTCATTAGCGAGCTTAAGTGGCCCGCGAGGCGACACTGCAAGTAATTTACAAAATGCACTGCACGAATTGTCTCATCATAATACTATTAATAGCTATGATAGTGTGGCACAAGCACTGAATGTAATTTTACCAGAACAACAAAGTGATACTATGTTGATTATATTTGGTTCATTTTTTACAGTTGCTGGCGCTATTAATTACTTTAAAAAATAGAGAGGATGTCGGTGAACTCAAGTTTTATTAATCGCTTAGTCGGAACAAGTATAGTGGTGATCGCAGCAATTGTGTTTATCCCTAATATACTCGATGGCGAAAAAGTGCATTATAAAGAAGGCTTTAAAGCGATCCCAGACCGCCCTGAGTTCAAAACAATCGATCTTCAAGAGTCAATTGATGAAAATATGGCTAATGCTGAGCCACTAAAGCAAGATGAAATTGAAGACATTCAAGCTGACGATGAAGCTTTTGAGCAGCAAAGCGCGATGGATGAGAGTGATTACGCTGTGGAAGATAAAGTTGTTGAAGCAACTATAGAACCCAAAGCTACACCAATTACAAAAGCGCCTGTTCAAGCTAAGCCAGAGCCAATTGCACCACGTAAAAGTGATGAAAACCTAACGAGTATGGCCTATGTTATTCAATTAGGTAGTTTTTCACATGTTGCAAACGTTAAAGCATTACAGGCTAAATTAAAGGCTGAAGGGTTTAAAACGTTTACTAAACCGATTAAAACCCCAAATGGGACACTAACCAAAGTATTTGTTGGTCCTTCGCTTGATAAAAGTGAATTACAAAAGCAGCTCCCCCAGCTCAAAGAGCTTACTAAATTAAATGGTAAAGTTACGCAGTACGAAGTAACAAAATAATTTAAAAAAGGCTTGTATAACAAGCCTTTTTTTATTTATTTATATTTTTTTTATCATTATCTTTATCTCACAATACCTAGACTAGAATGTTAATTTTTTGTATTAACTACAACCCAGTAATCTCCCGTTTAAACTTGCATACTAACGATGTTTGGGTATAGAATGCGCCCCAAATTAGCGACTAATTGGTTCTTATGATCTGGGTTGATTACGCCATTATTGGCATCATTGTATTGTCTACCATCATCGGTTTAATACGTGGCTTTGTAAAAGAAGCAATGTCATTAGCGGTATGGGCTGGCGCCTTTATCATCTCTAGCTTATTTTACCAATATTTAGCTTCCTTCCTAACAACCATTTCTGAACCCCTTTTAAGAAATGCGGCGGCCATAGCCATATTATTCTTTGCGACGCTACTGTTAGGCGGTTTACTAAACTACATTTTAGGTGAGCTCGTACATCGTACTGGTTTATCGGGTACCGACCGTGTCTTTGGCATAGTGTTTGGTGCTCTACGAGGCGTGTTGGTCGTGAGCGCGTTACTCTTCTTTCTTGATGCTTTTACTGGTGCACCCAATACGCACTGGTGGGGCAATTCTATTTTGATTCCAGAATTTGGCTTTGTTGTTGAATGGTTCTTTTCGTACCTAGAAAACAACTCGAGCTTTTTAAATTCAGTAAACCGTTAATCGGCGAGGATAAATTACATGTGTGGTATCGTTGGAATAGTCGGAACATCCCCTGTCAATCAGGCGATTTATGATGGCTTAACTGTTTTGCAGCACCGTGGTCAAGATGCCGCGGGTATCATTACCATTGAGAATAATACGTTCAGCTTACGCAAAGCAAATGGCTTAGTGAAAGATGCTTTTCACACTCGTCATATGAAACGACTACAAGGTACGATTGGTCTTGGCCATGTGCGCTATCCTACAGCAGGGTCTTCAAGCTCATCTGAAGCACAGCCTTTTTATGTTAACTCACCGTTTGGTATAGCACTTGCCCATAATGGCAACCTTACTAATGCAGAAGCTTTAAAAGAGCAGTTATTCTCAGAAGCACGTCGTCATGTAAATACAACATCTGATTCAGAAATCTTACTCAACATCATGGCACATGAACTAAGTAAATCTGATAAGTTGCATTTAGACCCTGAAGATATATTTACTGCGGTAACCGAGGTAAATAATAAAGTAAGCGGTGGTTATGCAACAATTGCTATGATTATTGGTCACGGTATTGTTGCTTTTCGCGACCCTAATGGTATCCGTCCACTTGTATTTGGCAAACGTGAGACTGCAAAAGGTACTGAGTACATGTTCGCCTCTGAAAGCGTTGCGTTAAAACCGGACGGATTTGAGTTTGTACGTGATGTTGCCCCTGGTGAAGCTATATATGTTACAGAAGAAGGTGAATTTCATTCACTTAGTTGTGCAGATAAAGCATCTTACTCGCCGTGTATTTTTGAATTTGTTTATTTTGCTCGACCTGATTCAACAATAGACCGTATGTCTGTTTATGCAACACGCGTAAACATGGGGACAAAACTAGGCGAAAAAATTGCACGCGAATGGGCTGATAAAGACATTGATGTAGTTATCCCAATCCCAGAAACTTCATGCGATGTAGCACTGGAAATTGCACGTGTACTTGATTTACCGTATCGCCAAGGTTTTGTTAAAAACCGTTATATTGGTCGTACATTTATCATGCCTGGCCAAGAGATGCGTAAAAAATCAGTGCGTCAAAAGCTAAACGCAATTGATCGCGAGTTTAAAGGTAAAAACGTATTATTGGTTGATGACTCAATTGTTCGTGGTACAACATCAGCACAAATTGTTGAAATGGCTCGAGAGTCTGGTGCTAAAAATGTTTACTTTGCATCCGCAGCGCCTGAAATACGCTTCCCTAATGTGTACGGTATTGATATGCCTTCAGCAGCTGAGCTTATTGCTCACGGACGTGAAGTTGAAGATATTAATGCAAGTATTGGTTCTGACGGTTTAATCTTTCAATCGTTAAAAGATTTAATAGCTGCGGTTAGCCAAGAAAATCCTGAAATTACTAAGTTTGAAACCTCAGTATTTGATGGGCAATATATTACAGGCGACATTGATCAAAACTATTTAAATCGTATTGATGAGCTACGTAACGATTCAGCAAAAAGCACCCGCGAAAGTGCGATGTCTTCAAGTTTAGAGATTCACAACCAAGACGAAAACGAAGCTGATTAATAATTAGTTAATAAAAAGTCGTTACATAAAAAAAGGAGCTAATTAGCTCCTTTTTTGCGAAGGAAAGAAAGGGAACATTTCTATCAAACACGACTCTTTTTTAGCTAAACTTTATTAAGTAAACATTGGACTAACAATCCCATTTGTCCAAAGCATAGCTGTTACAGCTAAAATAATAACTAATAATATTAATCCGCACGTTACAACCGAGCTGGCATAAATAAAACCACGCTCTTCTGGAATATGCATAAGTATTGGTACGCCGGTATAAAGTAAGTAGACCGAGTAAGCTAGTGCAATAATTCCAATACACACTACAAACCAAAGTACAGGCCAAAAGGCGGCAAGCGCCGACATAAACACAGGTGTTGCAGTATAAGCTGCAAGTTCAAGTGTTTGTGTAAATGTAGGCTTAGAGCCAAATGTAACGGCCATCCAATGAGCCAAATACGCCAATGCAAAAACACCCGCTATTAAAGCAAAATACATTGCAACTGCAATTAATAGCGCACTATCGTGCGTTAAAAATACAGGATCGCCTGCGCCTATACTCCATCCTAAATAAACAGATGAGTAATAACCCATTATTGAAGGAAACAAAGCAATCAGTAAAATATGCGACAAACTATAGGTTAAACTTTCATGGCGATTATCTATTGTTTGCCATTCTTCAAGTGGGTGAGCATAAATGCCCCAGAGGTGATTTAGTATCATAGTGCTTACTCCATAAAAGGAACGTATTACTGTTTTGGTTGGTTTATTTTTATACAGTCTACGTACAGTTATGGTTCACTTATTTTGCAAAGTCAAGTTAACTCACTATTAACATTTTTGCACAGGTTAGGGCTTTGATTTATCCCAAACAAAATTTCGTGTTAAAATAATGGCATATCAAATTTATTTAGTAATGAGCAGTCAACGTGCCACATAGCCAACTTTTAGAGCCGATCAATAACTTTTTAGTGTGTACAACCCCACAGCAGTGGGTGGAGCAGGCAATTAAAAAAGAGAACTTATCAGTAATCTTAATCGATCACTTAATTTGTGAGTTAAAAGCGGCTCAAAGTGCGATGTTTTTAATACGTAAATACGCTGTTGATAAAGAGGGCAGTGATGCCTTACTCGAGTGGCTAAAGCCATTTGAAACGCTTATTTATAAGCGTGAAGGAAATTGGCGTGATCTCGCGGCTAAAAATAAGCTAACTAAATCAATAATTCCTAAATCTAATTCGCCATATGGACAAGATTTAATTGATAAAATGGTATTGTTGATAAAAGAAGAGTTGCATCATTTTTACCAAGTGCTCGAAATTATGGACGAGTACGGTGTAGAGTACCAAAGCATTACACCATGTCGTTATGCAAAAGGCATGCTTCGTCATGTTAAAACGTTTGAGCCAAACGCCCTTGTTGATAAATTAATTGTAGGCGCTTACATTGAGGCGCGTTCATGTGAGCGTTTCGCAAAGCTTGCGCCGCATGTTGACAAACGTTTAGGTGATTTTTATATTTCGCTGCTGCGCTCTGAAGCCCGTCATTACCAAGATTATCTAACTTTAGCGCAAGAAATTGCTGATTTTGATATTACCGAACGAGTTAAAGAATTTGGCGAGATTGAAGCCGAATTAATTTCATCACAGGATGAAGATTTAAAGTTTCATAGTGGCCTGCCAATAGCAGAAAGCTAATTTTCTTTTAAAAAATTAATGTATTCAGCTGTTTTTTGATTGCTGAAATTGTGTTTCTTCATGATTTCAGCAATGCTTCCGTTTTCAATTATTATATCAATCCCTCTATTAAACTTTTGTAAGTAATCTTTTGCCCTGTAATTTGATTTAGAGACAACTAAATATAGTTTATGAGAAGCAAGATCTGGCAATAAGTACTCAATTTTATTCTTATCTAAATCAACTTCGTTATTGTGCTCAAGCCAATACTTCCCTACTTCTTTAGTGCCTGCGACCAAATCAATACGTCCTTGTTGTAGCAGGTATAAACTTGTAGGAAGGCTTTTAGTGGATGTTATTGCCAGCTCAGTATTTCTTGTAAACTCTTGGCTTACAAAGGCATTGTCTTCTGTACCAATACTATAAGGTGTTAATGATTTAACTGTACCATCGAAGTTAATAGCACTCTCTTTGCGTTTAAAAATTCCTGAATGAGCAACTGCAAGTGGGCGAGAGTAGTAAAAAACTTCATTTCTTTTTAATGAATAAAAAGCGCCTAAAATAGCTGTTTTTCTCTTTTTTTCTAATAGCTTTAGGGAGCGGTCCCATGTCGTAAACTCGGCTTCGCTATTAATGCCTTGAGTTTTAAGGGCTGATTGAGTGATTTCATATAACCAACCGTTATCAGGAAGGTTTTCGCTAAAATAGGGAGGGTAGTTTTCAGTAACAATTTGCCATGTTTGCTCGCTAAATACTTTGGTAGGAATGGCAATTACTACGATGAAAATTAACAGCTTAATCATTAAACCTCTCACTATTATTCAAATATATAGTTAAATAATAGTCAGGATTTTAAATTATGCGAAAGGCGTGCTAATTAATTCTTGTGATTGAGGGGTAACGACTAAATAAGAGCCTTGGGTATACCAGTCACCTAGCACTGTACGAGTAAGCGTTTGTTCATTAACTTTATAGGTATGAACATTAGGGCGGTGAGTATGACCATGAATCATATTAGTAACGTTATGTTTGGCAAAGGTGGCAAGCACGGCTTCATCTACAACGTCTAAAATTTCGATAGGTTTATCAGCTTGGCTCAACTTACTTTTTTCACGGGCATTACGCGCTATTTTTTTACGATACCAAAGTGGCATTGCAAGCATTAATTTTGGCCACCACCAACCACGGCTTTTTTTACGAAATTTTTGATACTCAGTATCTTGAGTACACATTTCGTCGCCATGTAAAATAACGGTAGGCGTACCATATAAATCAATGACTGTTTGTTCATCGAGTAAAGTCATTGCGGCCATGTCTGCATATTGCTTGCGCATGATGAAATCACGGTTGCCATGTATAAAATAAACAGGTGTCCCACCATCATTAACGGCGCTTAAATGCTTTGCTACATCGGCACTCAGCGCTGTAATGTAGTCATCTCCAACCCATACTTCAAAAAAATCACCCAAAATATAAAGTGCATCTACATCTTTATTTAGTATATGCGTATTTAAAAAGTCAAAAAATGCAGCGCTAATGTCGGGGCGGTTTTCGCTTAGGTGTAAATCTGCAATAAAGTAAGTTTGGCGAGTCATAGGTCAGTCTTTTCGATATAAATAAAGCGGGCGTATACACATTGGTAAATACCCGCTGATACTCCACATTACGTGGGTAAACTTACTATTAGCTAACAGTAACGCTTTCGATGATCACATCTTCAAGAGGCACGTCTTGGTGAAAACCAGTACTACCTGTTGCTACGCCTTTTATTTTATTTACTACGTCCATGCCTTCTACTACTTCAGCAAAAACACAGTAACCCCAGCCTTGCGATGTTTCGCTACTGTGGTTTAAAAAGTCGTTGTTATTCACGTTAATGAAAAACTGCGCTGTAGCTGAATGAGGATCAGGTGTACGTGCCATTGCTAAAGTACCTATCTTGTTAGATAGGCCATTATTAGCTTCATTTTTAATTGGGTCGTTAACTTCTTTTTGTTCCATACCTGGTACAAAACCACCGCCTTGAACCATAAAACCATCGATTACACGATGAAAGATAGTGCCGTTGAAAAAATCAGCATTTGCATACTCTAAAAAGTTTTTAACAGTGTTTGGAGCTTCTTGCTCAAACATTTTAATGGTGATGTCACCAAAATTGGTGTGTAGAACAACCATGTGTTTTCCTATATCTGGTTTAAATATTGGCGCTATTTTATCGTAGTTGGCTAAGATTAACAAAGTAGATGTTTGGTTTGTTATAAAGCGCTAGAGCAGGGGCTTTTCAAGTGGTAACATAACTGTTCAAGTAAATAGTCAAGGACTCAAAGTAAATGGTAAATATATACAACACACTCACGCGACAAAAAGAGCAATTTAAACCTATGGTCGAAGGCAAAATCGACATGTATGTGTGTGGTATCACCATTTATGATTACTGCCATATTGGACACGCTCGTACTTTTGTTGGTTTTGACGTTATTGTGCGCTACTTACGTCATATTGGTTACGATTTAAAATATGTACGTAACATTACAGATATCGACGATAAAATAATTAAACGTGCAAATGAAAATGGTGAGTCAATAAACGACTTAACTGTGCGCATGACTAAAGCGATGCATGAAGATTTTGATAGCCTAAATATGCTACGCCCAGATGTTGAACCAACAGTTACAAGCCATATGGATGAAATTATCGTTATGGTTAAGCGCTTGATTGAAAAAGGCCATGCCTATGTTGCAGCTGATGGCGATGTTTTGTTTGATGTATCAACGTTTGAGCAATATGGTGCGCTTTCTCAGCAAGATTTAACTATGTTGCAATCGGGCTCTCGCGTAGAAGTGGCTCAAGATAAAGACGATCCGCTTGATTTTGTGTTATGGAAAAAAGCCAAAGCAGGTGAGCCATCATGGTCATCACCGTGGGGTGAAGGGCGTCCTGGTTGGCATATTGAATGTTCGGCAATGAGCTCAAAACACTTAGGTGAGCATTTTGATATTCACGGTGGGGGGTCTGATTTACAGTTTCCACATCATGAAAACGAAATTGCCCAGTCGTGCTGTGCAAACAACGGCAAGTATGTAAATACATGGATACATACTGGCATGGTGCAAGTAAATAAAGAAAAAATGTCTAAGTCGTTAGATAACTTTTTTACTGTGCGTGAAGTTTTAAAAGCATACGATGCCGAATCTGTTCGTTACTTTTTAATTTCAGGGCATTACCGCAGCCAATTAAATTACTCACAAGAAAATTTAGACCAAGCGCGTTCATCACTTGAACGCATTTATACAGCGCTTCGTGATGTCGTACCGGTAGAGTGCGACTTAGAAGGCAATGAGTTTGTTGCTAAGTTTAGAAAAGCAATGAATGATGACTTTAATACACCAGAAGCACTACCTGTGTTGTTCGAACTTGCTAAAGAATTAAACCGCGTAAAAGAAAGTGACGCAGGTCAAGCTGGCAAGTTAGCGTTTATACTGCGTAGCCTCGGTGAAGTGTTAGGTGTTGCTCAACAAGCACCGGAAGCTTTTTTACAAGGTGGGCAAGATGACGACGAAGTTGCGACAATTGAAGCATTAATTGTAAAACGTAATGAAGCACGTGCTAGTAAGGACTGGGCTGCTGCTGATGAAGCACGTGATGCGCTTAATGCGTTAGGTGTAATACTTGAAGATTCAGCTGGTAAAACAACGTGGCGTAAAGCGTAAGCGTTTAAAGTAATTCAGGTCAAACTAAAAAAGGGTTGCCAAATGGCAACCCTTTTTTGATTTTTTAACAGCTTAGCTGTGATACTTTTCACACGCTTCAAGTGTGTTTTCAATTAAGCTTGCGACAGTCATCGGGCCAACGCCACCTGGTACAGGTGTAATAAAATGCGCTTTTTGTTCGGCCACACTGTATTGAACATCACCGACTAATTTACCCGTATCTAAGCGGTTAATGCCCACATCGATAACAATAGCGCCTTCTTTTATCCAATCTCCCGGTATAAATTCAGGTTTACCGACAGCCACAACTAATAAGTCAGCGCGGCGAACATGTGTTTCTAAGTCTTGAGTAAATTTATGGCACACAGTGGTAGTACAACCTGCTAATAAAAGCTCTAACGACATTGGACGACCAACAATATTTGACGCGCCAACGACAACTGCATGCATCCCTTTATAACGTACACCCGTTGAATCAAGTAATGTAATAATACCTTTAGGGGTACATGGGCGAAGGGCAGGCATACGCTGTGCTAATCGACCAATGTTATATGGATGAAATCCATCAACATCTTTATGTGGGGTAATACGTTCTAAAATCTTTTCAGCATCAAGACCTTTTGGCAGTGGTAACTGCACTAAAATTCCATCAACTTCGGCATCATTATTTAGCTCGTCAATTAAATCTAAAAGAGTTTGCTCTTGTGTGTCTGCTGGTAAATCAAATGATTTAGAGATAAAACCGACTTCTTCACAGGCTTTACGTTTTGAACCAACATAAACTTGGCTTGCTGGATCAAGTCCTACAAGTACTACTGCAAGTCCTGGTGCACGTAAACCATTTGCTACACGTTCACTTACGCGTTCTGCTACAGCGCTACGTACTTGTTTTGCGATTGCCTTACCATCAATGATGTTTGCCGTCATGGGTGACCTTTAATTGGGGTTAATTAACTAGATACCGATACTCTAAAAACGAATGCATAATAAAATAGGGGTAAAAATGCTAATAAAGAAAAATACGCTCTTTATTTAACTCGTTTTATAATGTGCTTACTATTTTCGCAGAAAAGCATAGCAGCGCCAAGTTGCTTTTAAGGTATATAACGTTTGAGCTGTTAAATAGTTTAAAATTCAGCCGACTATTGTAATATTTAACCATTGTGCACTAAAAATGAGCACTTGATTGGTTTTCTTAAAAAAATGTTTGACCTAACCCCGTCAAATCACTATTATGCACCCCGTTGTCAACGAGGTCACTCGCTAGCAATAATAAGTTTCGGCGATTAGCGCAGTTTGGTAGCGCACTTGGTTTGGGTCCAAGGGGTCGCAGGTTCAAATCCTGCATCGCCGACCATTTTTTTATAATTTTTTATAATCGAATAGCTTATTGGTAAACTATGAAGTTTTCGATGCGCCCATAGCTCAGCTGGATAGAGCAACGCCCTTCTAAGGCGTCGGTCGAAGGTTCGAATCCTTCTGGGTGCACCATTTGAAAACATGTAAATATAGCGGTGATTGTAGCTCAGTTGGTAGAGCCCCGGATTGTGATTCCGGTTGTCGTGGGTTCGAGCCCCATCAGTCACCCCATTTACAACGAATATCGGCGATTAGCGCAGTTTGGTAGCGCACTTGGTTTGGGTCCAAGGGGTCGCAGGTTCAAATCCTGCATCGCCGACCATTTTCTTAAAATGGTCTTAAACTCTCAGTTTAAGTGTTCAGTATGAAAAAAGAAGTTAACTCTTCAATGTCGGCGATTAGCGCAGTTTGGTAGCGCACTTGGTTTGGGTCCAAGGGGTCGCAGGTTCAAATCCTGCATCGCCGACCATTTTCTTATCCAATAAGAACAATAAGTAAACTCCTCTAAGTTATAAATCTAAATCTGTTAGCCTATAATTCTATTAAATAATTTCTATTTTATTCTATTTAGTCCGTAGTTAGCCTGTTTTTTATTCAGTTAGTCTTTATAGTCCCTTATCTAGTCCAAATAATTGCCCCCTATACTCGACTATCATAAATATTAGGTTATAATGCCGCGTCTATTGTTTAACATAGTGCCCGAAGGGCAAAGCAGCAATGGTGTCTCATGGTAGCGACGGATGCTTTTAAGTGTGGAAAACCGCTTAAACTTTATCAAGACTCATGCAGAACACTTTGTTTGTAAAGGAAGGCGAACAGTCGCCAAAATTGAATATTGAGGTAAATCATGCAAGTTTCTGTTGAGACGACCCAAGGCCTTGAGCGCCGTATAACTATCACCGTTCCTTCAGAGAACGTTGAGACCGAAGTAAAAAAACGCCTACAACAACTGTCAAAAACACAGCGTATAGATGGTTTCCGTGCTGGTAAAGTTCCAGTATCTGTAATTAACAAGCGTTTTGGCCCTGCAGTTCGTCAAGAAGTTGCTGGCGAAGTAATGCAACGTAATTACATTGAAGCAATCGTTTCTGAAAAAATCAACCCAGCTGGCGCGCCTACATTCGCTCCTAAATCACTTGAAGCAGGTAAAGATTTAGAATTCTCAGCAACGTTTGAAGTTTACCCTGAAGTTGAAGTTCAAGGTTTAGATAAAATTACTGTTGAAAAACCAGCAGTAACAGTAACTGACGAAGATTTAGCTAACATGCTAGAAACACTTCGTAAGCAACACGCAGCGTGGGCTGATGTTGATGCAGCTGCTGGCGAAAACGACCGTGTAACAGTTGATTTCGTAGGTACTATCGACGGTGAAGTATTTGAAGGCGGCAAAGCTGAAGACTTCCCATTAGAACTTGGCCAAGGTCGTATGATCCCAGGTTTTGAAGATAACATCGTAGGTAAAAAAGCAGGCGAAGAAGTAGTTGCTGATGTAACTTTCCCTGATGATTACCACGCTGAAAACTTAAAAGGTAAAGCGGCTCAATTCACTATCACAGTGAAAAAAGTTGAAGCGCAAGAATTACCAGAATTAAGCGAAGAGTTTGCAACTAAATTCGGTGTTACCGAAGGCGGCGTAGACGCGCTTAAAGAAGAAGTTAAAAAGAACATGACACGTGAGCTAGACCAAGCGGTTAAAGCAAGCGTTAAAGACCAAGCAATCAAAGGTCTTTTAGCTAACAACGAAATCGAAGTGCCTAAAGCACTTGTTGATCAAGAAGTTGATGCTCTACGTCAGCAAGCAGCTCAACGTTTTGGCGGCGACGCTCAAAACATGCCAGAGCTTCCAGCTGAATTGTTCCACGAGCAAGCTGTAACACGTGTAAAAACTGGCCTTTTATTAGGTGAAGTGATTAAAGCTAACGAGATTAAAGTTGATGACGCTAAAGTTGAAGCATTAATCGCAACAGTAGCTTCTGCATACGAAGATCCAACTGAAGTAGTAGAATACTACAAAGGTAATGATCAACTTATGCAGCAAATGCGTAATGTAGCAATGGAAGAGCAAGCTGTTGAAGCTATTTTAGCTAAAGCAGTTGTTACTGATGTTGAAAAAGCATTTGATGACATCATGAATCCACAGCAAGGTGCTTAATAAGTCATTGACTTAAGCTCTCGCTAACGATTAAATGGCTCGTGTTACTCTGTTTATACAGCGTGCCCGGGCCATTTTAGTTTTTGGCTCTAAATTTGCGAAAAACGATAACTATGCTTCCTTATAATAAGGATAAGTATAAGCGCATAAGGAATTAAATAAGTATGAATACTGGTATTACAGATCCCCTAAATGCATTGGTCCCAATGGTTGTTGAACAAACACCAAAAGGCGAGCGCTCGTATGATATTTATTCGAGATTATTAAAAGAGCGTATTATCTTTTTAACAGGTCAAGTTGAAGACAACATGGCAAATCTGATCTTAGCGCAAATGCTATTTTTAGAATCAGAGAACCCTGATAAAGATATCTTTTTATATATCAACTCACCAGGTGGTTCAGTAACTGCGGGTATGGCTATATACGACACAATGAACTTCATCAAACCAGATGTAAGTACAATATGTGTAGGTCAAGCTGCAAGCATGGGTGCTTTTTTACTTACTGCTGGTGCTAAAGGTAAGCGTTTTTGCCTACCAAACTCACGTGTGATGATTCACCAACCATTAGGTGGTTTCCAAGGTCAAGCATCTGACTTTGAAATACACGCTAAAGAAATTCTGTCTATTAAAGATAAGCTTAACCGCTTAATGGCTGAGCATACAGGCCAACCATTAGATATTATCTCTAAAGACACTGATCGTGATAACTTCATGAGTGCTTCGCAAGCTGTAGATTACGGCTTGGTAGACTCTGTGTTTACAAATCGCGACAAAAAGTAAGCGCTTGGTAAGCAGGACTGCCTGTTTGCCACTTTGAGTTACTATGCGAAAACCAATAAATTTTGGTATAGTTAAAGCGTATTGAAATAGCCGCCAATAGTTTTGGTGGCCAACGTAATAAAATGAGGTAGCTGAATGTCTGACACTCCTACAGACGGCGACAAAAGTAATAAATTGTTATACTGCTCTTTTTGTGGCAAAAGCCAACATGAAGTGCGTAAATTAATTGCAGGCCCTTCAGTATACGTTTGTGATGAATGTGTAGAGTTGTGTAACGATATTATCAGGGAAGAGATCAAAGACATTGCTCCTAAGCATGATACGTCTGACAAACTACCTGTACCAAAAGAAATTCGTAAACACTTAGACGATTATGTTATTGGTCAAGACCATGCTAAAAAAGTATTGTCTGTTGCCGTTTATAACCATTATAAACGCCTACGTAACCAATCGACTAAGCAAGACATTGAATTAAGTAAAAGTAATATTTTGCTTATCGGCCCAACAGGTAGTGGTAAAACATTACTTGCAGAAACATTAGCGCGCCTACTTGACGTGCCGTTTACTATGGCCGATGCCACTACATTAACCGAAGCAGGTTATGTAGGTGAAGATGTTGAAAACATCATTCAAAAGCTTTTACAAAAGTGCGATTACGATGTTGAAAAAGCACAGCGCGGTATTGTCTACATCGATGAAATTGACAAAATTTCTCGTAAATCAGATAACCCTTCAATTACGCGTGACGTATCAGGCGAGGGCGTTCAACAGGCGCTACTTAAACTGATTGAAGGCACCGTTGCTTCTGTTCCACCGCAAGGTGGTCGTAAACATCCACAGCAAGAGTTTTTACAAGTAGATACATCTAAAATCTTGTTTATTTGTGGTGGTGCATTTTCAGGCCTAGATAAAGTAATTGAGCAACGTAGCCATAAAAACACCGGTATCGGTTTTGGCGTTAGCGTAAAAGAGTCTGCGGCGAGTCGTTCTTTAAGTGAAACATTTAAAGATGTAGAGCCAGAAGATTTAGTTAAATATGGCTTAATTCCTGAGTTTATAGGCCGTTTGCCGGTAGTGGCTACGTTAACAGAACTTGATGAAGCAGCTCTTGTACAAATATTGAGTGAACCTAAAAACGCGATTACTAAACAGTTTTCAGTATTGTTTGGTATGGAAGACGTTGAACTTGAGTTTCGCGATGATGCCTTAGCTGCAATTGCCCACAAAGCAATGGAGCGTAAAACAGGCGCACGTGGTCTTCGTTCAATTGTTGAAGGTGTACTACTTGATACTATGTACGAGCTTCCTTCAATGGATGATGTAAGCAAAGTAGTTATTGATGAAACCGTTATTAAAGGTGAGTCAGATCCAATCTTGATTTATGAAAATAATAAACAAGATAAAGCTGCATCAGAATAGTTTTTAAGCTATTTGAATGGAAAAAGGAGCCTTAGGCTCCTTTTTTTATAATTAATTTAATCGAGTTAGGGAAAATTGTTGAACTTTAATTAGGTTATCCCCATATACTTGAGTAATCTTTAAAATAAATGAAGTGCGAAGAGAAACTATAATGACGCTTGAGAGAACCGACCGAGTCGAAATCCCAGTCCTTGCACTGCGCGATGTTGTGGTATACCCGCACATGGTGATCCCGCTTTTTGTTGGCCGTGAAAAATCAATAAAATGCCTAGAAGCGGCAATGGACAAAGACAAACAAATTTTCTTGGTTGCACAAAAAGATGCAACTGTAGATGAACCAGAGCAAGATGATATTTATCGTATCGGTACTATTGCCACTGTACTTCAGTTATTAAAATTACCAGACGGTACAGTTAAAGTTTTAGTCGAAGGTACACAGCGCGCACAAATTGAAGAATTTGTAGATAACGATGACTTTTTTGTCGCTAATGCTCAATTTATTGAATCTGATTCTGTAGATGAACAAGAGCAAGATATTTTTATCCGAAGCGCAATTAGCCAGTTTGAAGGCTATGTAAAGCTAAATAAAAAAATTCCACCTGAAGTACTAACTTCGGTTTCAGGTATTGATGAGCCAGCACGTCTTGCCGACACAATGGCAGCGCATATGCCGCTTAAAGTACCTGAAAAACAAAAAGTGCTCGAAATTTCAAGTGTCACAGAACGTCTTGAATATTTAATGGCACTAATGGAAGGCGAAATAGACTTATTGCAAGTTGAGAAGAAAATTCGTACCCGCGTTAAAAAGCAGATGGAAAAATCTCAGCGCGAGTATTACCTCAATGAGCAAATGAAAGCCATTCAAAAAGAACTTGGTGAGCTTGATGATGTGCCTGATGAATTTGAAGCGCTTAAAAAGCGTATTGAGGATTCTGGCATGCCTGATGAAGCTAAAGAAAAGGCAACTACAGAGCTCAATAAGCTTAAAATGATGTCGCCAATGTCTGCAGAAGCAACTGTAGTGCGTTCATACATAGATACATTAATTAATGTGCCATGGAAAAAACGCTCTAAAGTGAAAAAAGACTTAGCAGGCGCACAAAAAATTCTTGATAGCGATCACCACGGCTTAGATAAAGTAAAAGAACGCATTATTGAGTACCTCGCAGTACAACAGCGTACTAATAAGCTCAAAGGGCCAATTTTATGTTTAGTTGGACCACCAGGTGTTGGTAAAACATCACTTGGGCAATCTATTGCACGTTCGACTGGTCGTAAGTATGTTCGTATGGCGCTTGGCGGCGTACGTGATGAAGCTGAGATTCGCGGTCATCGTCGTACATACATAGGTTCAATGCCAGGTAAGCTAATTCAAAACATGACAAAAGTGGGCGTTAAAAACCCATTATTCTTATTAGATGAAATCGATAAAATGTCATCGGACATGCGCGGCGACCCAGCATCAGCATTGTTAGAGGTGCTTGATCCGGAACAAAACAGTCATTTTGCCGATCACTATCTTGAAGTCGATTACGATTTATCTGACGTTATGTTTGTAGCAACATCAAACAGCTTTAACATTCCTGGCCCATTATTGGACCGTATGGAAGTTATTCGCTTGTCGGGTTACACCGAAGATGAAAAGCTAAACATTGCAAAAGAGCACTTAATTACTAAACAAGTTAAACGTAACGGTTTAAAAGAGTCTGAAATAGTTATCGAAGACAGCGCAATTATTGGCATTATTCGTTATTACACACGTGAAGCGGGTGTACGTAACTTAGAGCGCGAAATTTCGAAACTATGCCGTAAAGCCGTTAAAAATATCTTACTTGAAAAAGACACTAAAATAGTGACCATCAATCAAGATAACCTAGAAGAGTTTTTAGGTGTGCAGCGCTTTGACTATGGCAAAGCTGAAGATGGCGACCGTATTGGTCAAGTTACAGGCTTAGCATGGACAGAAGTTGGCGGTGATTTGCTAACAATTGAATGTGCGGCAGTGCCAGGTAAAGGCAAGTTAAGTTACACCGGTTCTCTTGGCGATGTAATGCAAGAGTCGATTCAAGCGGCAATGACGGTTGTGCGTAATCGAGCAGATACTTTCCGTATTAACAGCGACTTTTACGAAAAACGTGATATTCACGTACACGTACCTGAGGGCGCAACACCAAAAGATGGTCCTAGTGCGGGCGCAGCAATGGTAACGGGTCTTGTATCTAGCTTAACGGGTAATCCTGTACGAGCAGATGTTGCTATGACTGGTGAAATTACATTACGCGGTGAAGTACTTCCGATTGGTGGTTTAAAAGAGAAGTTATTAGCGGCGCATCGTGGTGGAATTAAAACAGTGATCATTCCAAAAATTAACGAACGTGACTTAAAAGAGATACCAGACAACGTGCTGGCAGGTCTTGATATTCACCCAGTTACTTGGATTGACGAGGTGTTAAAGCTTGCTTTAGTGCATCCTGTTGAGAGTTTTTCGGTCGAAACACCTAAAAACCAAGAAAAAACATAAAAAAAGTGCTTTTTAGGGCTTTTCAAATCTAAACGGTATGATAAGTTAAGCACTGGTTTTCAAGCCTAGCCCTTACGGGGCCTAGGCTTAAGAAAAATATAATCATGTGGGCATTAAAAGTTTGCTCTAAAATTTTCAAAAAAGTGATGTTAGTTTAAAAAACCATCGCTCTTGATAATAACAATGAAAGAGGATGATATTGTGAATAAATCTCAATTAATCGATCAAATCGCAGCTGATGCTGACATTTCTAAAGCGGCTGCAGGTCGTGCACTAGATTCATTCATCGAATCTGTATCTGGCGCGCTAAAAGATGGCGACTCAGTTGCACTTGTAGGTTTTGGTACTTTCTCAGTACGTGAACGTGCTGCACGTTCAGGCCGTAACCCGCAAACTGGTGAAACTATCCAAATTGCTGCTGCAACTATTCCAGCTTTCAAAGCCGGTAAAGCGCTTAAAGACGCAGTAAACTAATCACTGTTTTAAACACATTAGTTATGGCGAGTGTAAAGTTACTGATTCACCACAACAGATGAGTTAAGTAACTTTTCCGCCAGTTACTTCAAGTGAAAAAGCGTATCTGGTAAGATACGCTTTTTTTACATGTGACAAGGTAAAATACCTTGATCAAAAAGAGATAAACAAATGCTTGAGAAAATCAGAGAAGGTTCGCAAGGACCTGTAGCCAAAATAATTTTAGGCGCGGTGATTTTATCTTTTGCCTTAGCAGGGATCGGTAGTTACTTAGGTCAAACCACAGAACAACCCGTTGCTGAAGTAAATGGAATTAAAATTAGTCAAACCGATTTTAACCGTGCTTACCAAAATGAACGTAGCCGTTTAGAGCAACAATTTGGTGAATACTTTACACAAATTGCAGCTGATCCAAATTACATGGCACAAATTCGTCAAGGTGTAGTTGACCGCTTAGTACAACAAGAATTGCAATCACAGCTAGCGGCTGATTTAGGCCTTCGCGTAAGCGACGAAAGTGTACGTAAAACAATTTTAGAATTACCGTACTTTCAAATTGGTGAAAAATTTAATAACGACCGTTACCTACAAGTAATTCGTCAAATGAATTTTCAACCAGATGCTTTTCGTGAATATTTACGTAAAGATATGACACGCAGCCAGGTAGTATCTGCTGTTGCAGGGACAGACTTTGCTCTAGAGAGCGAGCTGAAAAGCGCAATTGCTCTTCAGCAGCAAACTCGTAGTATTGATTACGTAGTTGTAAACAAAGAGGCACTTGCCGCGAATGTTGAAGTATCAGATCAAGAAGTATCTGATTACTACGACTTAAACGCATCTCAATTTTTATCTCCAGAGCTTATCTCAGTAAGTTACATTGAGCTTAAAGCAGCAGATATCAATGTTGAATCGGTAACCGAGGATGACGTTAAAGCGTATTATGAGCAAAACAAAGCACAATACGTTGAGCCAGAAAAGCGTCGCGTATCACATATCTTAATTGATAACAGTGAAGACGATGATGCAGCAAAAGAAAAAGCCAATGCTCTTCATGCACAGCTAGAGCAAGGTGCAGACTTTGCTGAGTTAGCACAATCATCGTCTGACGATATCGTTAGTGGCGAAATGGGCGGCGATCTTGAGTGGATTGAGCGTGATGTAATGGACCCTGCATTTGAAGACGCGGCTTTCGCGCTTGAAAATAAAGGTGATATTTCTGACGTTGTTACTTCTGAGTTTGGTTATCACATAATTAAACTTACTGACATTCAACCACAACAAGTTAAAGCGTATGACGATGTTAAAGCTGACTTACGTGCTGAATTAGAACAAGCTGAAAAAATTGATGCATTTTACGAAAAGCAAACTGAAATGGGTGCACTTGCATTTGAAATTTCAGACCGCTTAGATGATGCTGCAGAAGTTGCTGAAGTGGAAGTTAAATCTACACCTCTTTTAGCACTTAATGCTCTACCAGAGCCGTTAAACAGCCCTGCAGTTGTCACAGCACTAACATCAGTTGATTTACTTGAAGATAAAGTAAATTCTGAAGTTATTGAGCTTGGCGATGAGCATGCAATCATTGTTCGTATTAACGAGCACAAAGCTGCTGCTACTAAGCCGTTAGACGAAGTAAGCGAGGAAATTAAAGCGCGTTTAGTGAATGAAAAATCATCTGAGCTTGCTAAAGAAAAGGCACGTAGCTTATTTGCAGAAGTACAAGCAGGTAAGAGCTTAAACGATGTTGCTAACGAGCAAAGCTTACCACTTCGCCAAGAAGCTAAGTTAACACGTCAAAGCTACACTGTTTCACCTGCTATTGTGACTCAAGCTTTTAAAATGGCTCACCCAGCGGATTCTGCGGTAGTCGATCTCGTTAATTTAAATAATGGTGATGCAGCAATTGTTGCGCTTAAGTCGGTAACGGATGCACAAGTTGCAGCTAATATTGACCCTCAAGCAAAACAAAGCATTACTATGGCGCAAGCTAATAAAAACTACATGGTATTTATTGAAGCGCTTAAAGCCAATGCTGAGCTTAACTTACCAACGGCTACACAAACTGTTGAGTAATTAATTTTAGCTCATAAAGAAAGGCGCTTTTAAAGCGCCTTTCTTTATTGTCTTTTAATTACCTCTGGCAATAAACTCAATCCGATTGCCGCTAGGCTCTCTTATCATCATATGTTGGGTTGGGCCGCTACCTAAGTTTTCGGGTGCAAACTCTATAATAATATTATTTTGCATTTTTAAGTGTTCATGTAGCTCGCTTAACTTTTTGATACTTTCAACACTGAGTGCTAAATGGTGTAAGCCCACATTTTCTGCTCGATTAAACTCCACACGTTTTGCATCGTTTTTCACGCGCCATAATGTAATGGTTATTTTATTGTTTGATAAAAAATAAGCAGGATAGGCTGGGTCATTCCCTAGCGTTTTAAAGCCAAGTACATCAGTAAAAAAATGCTTTGGATGCATCTAAGTTTGATACGGTTAAACCTAAATGATCAACGCCACCAACCCAATTTGTATCAGCAATAGCTGAGGCAGATAGAAGGAGTAATGGGGAAAGGCTAAGTAGTAACTTTTGTTTAAGCATGAGATCTCTTGTATGGATAATAAACCCATAAATTAATTAATACTTTAACCAAGTTCGGGTAATGTGAGGCCCAAGCTTTGGCTGCAACCAAAGCCTTTTATACAGTAGTTCGATTGATTGAAGGCTCCTCT
>NZ_JACJEP010000010.1:93467-136723 GCF_014164135.1 Pseudoalteromonas sp. SG45-1 | reverse complement strand
TAGGTAAGGGGCGTGAGCAGGACGCGGAAGCTTTGCTCGGTTTTTACTTATTCTTACATGGATGTAAGCCATTAGAATAACGCAGGAGCAGTTATCGAGCCCACTAGGTTACAAACCTCGCGCCGTGATTTAATCGCCCCTAGATTGAACAAATTTCAATCCACAAAGGTCAACACGCCCTAGTAAGGATATTAATGTTTTTTTCTAAAAATAAGCAAAATGAAATAGCCTCTTTAAAAGCAGAACTCTATCCGTTACAACAAGTGTGGGAAGGGCTTTACCGAGAGATGTTAGTACTGAACATTCTCTATGATGGCAGAATTTCGCACGCCAATGATAGGTTTTTAGAAAACTTAGGCTACAACGAAGACGATCTTACTAATAACTCTTTTGATGATTTTATTACTGAGTCATCTCGTCAATCTTCAGAATTTAAAAGCCTACAGCAAGCTATAAAAAAAGAAGGACATTGGGGCGGTGCATTACAAATTGCGCGCGGTGATGGTAAAGCTGAATGGTTACGTTTAATAGTACATCCTGTAAAAGGGGAGCAAGATCAGTTGCTCTATTTTTCTATATTCGGGAGTGTGCTTACAAAAACAATTACGGCTTCCCGCGAGCAAAGCGACACTATCAAAGCGATATATCGCTCTATGGCAGTAATTGAATTTGATTTAGAAGGCCATGTTTTAAAAGCAAATGAGCAGTTTTTATCAGCAATGGGTTATCAAGAAAGTGAATTAATAGGAAAACACCATCGCACATTTTGTGAAGCTTCAGAGTATAATTCCCAAGAGTATCAACAGTTTTGGGCTAAATTAAGAGAAGGACAGTTTATAGCGGAGCGCTTTAAGCGTGTTGATAAATACGGCAATGTTGTATGGTTAGAAGCGTCATATAACCCAATCTCAAATGACGCGAATGAGCTTTATAAAGTAATGAAGTTTGCAACAGTTATTACAGAGCAAGTAAATCAAGAAATTGCGATATCTAAGGCTGCCGAAATTGCTTATAGCACCTCAACCCAAACGGATAAAAAAGCAGAGCAAGGCGCGAGCGTTATACAAGATACGGTTGCAGTAATGACCGAGCTGGCTATTAACATGGAGCAAGCGGCAAGTGAAATTTCAGCGCTTGATCAGCAGTCGCAACAAATATCGAGTATTGTACAAAGTATTAGTAGTATTGCAGAGCAAACCAATTTGTTAGCATTAAATGCCGCAATTGAAGCGGCTAGAGCTGGCGAGCAAGGTCGAGGCTTTGCTGTGGTTGCAGACGAGGTTCGACTGCTTGCATCTCGTACATCAAAAGCAACAGAAGAAATAGTAGAAGTAGTACAGCGTAACCAATCACAAACCCAAAATACGGTGGCTGTAATAGAAAAAGGTAAAGAAAAAGCAGAGCAAGGTTTAGCACTATCTAAAGAGTCGGGTGATGTGATGCAGGAAATTCAGCAAGGCGCACAAGAAGTTGTAAATGCGATTGGGCAATTTACCAGTGAACTCAAAGCTAACGGCTAGATTAGTTACGTCCTTATTCTAAAGCGGGCACCTTTACCGGTACCCGCTCAACCTAACCCCCCTCAATATTACTCTCGAAACATCCCTGATAATTTTAAATTTAACAACTATTCTTTATTAACCCATTAAATAACAAGTAATAAGTTTCTTCATTCCTATAAATGATAATAAATTGTTGCATTTTTGTTCTTTGTTCCTAATACTGATGAACGCCAAGGCTGACAAGCCCTAGTATGAATACCTTAAATGATAATAAAATATTACGTACACAACATTAAGGAATTGTATGAACAACACTAAGCGCACACACACATTAATTAAACCAAGTCACCTAATTGGTGCTGGGCTTGCTATGCTAATGAGCTTTTCTGCTGCGAGTAAAGACTACAAAATTATATTAATTCACGGGTTACAAACTTCGCAAATAACCAATAAGTCGGGTAGTGATGTAATTAATGACGGTGAAACATATTGGCAATCGTACTGGAATAATCGTGCAGATGAGCGAATTGATTGGCCTGCTTATGAGCGAATTGAAGGTAAAATTGCTACCGATTGGGTGTGGCCAAAGTTAAAGCAAATTTCACGCTCTAATTTATGCAGTGATGGCTGTGTATTTGTAACACATTCAACAGGCGACTTAGTTGCACGCCATATTATTGATAACCAAGAAAACTGGTTAGAAAACGCAGGCTTACAGCCGCTTAATATTGTTGCGACGTTTGATTTAGCAGGCGCGGGCGGTGGAAGTGAGCTGGCTGATGTAGCAGTTAGTGCTTTAACTGGCGCATCATGGAACTTTGCGGTCGATGCAGCACTCAAATGGTGGCTAGGGAGCGATGTAACCGAAGCTGTTGGTGTATTACACGATTTAAAAGTGAATAATGCCCGTAAAATATCGCCATTTCCTGATGCACGTACACCTAGATTACGCTTTGTGGCAGATGGTAATGCGTATTTAGGTTTAACAGGTGGATTTTTAAAAGGTAATGATGATTCGGTTGTAGCATCGCACTCTTCATGTGGTGCAAGTTCGGCTGGCTCGTTTGGAAGTTGTAGCAGCAGTATTGATACAGATGGCCATTTAAAATCGCAAGGTGATGCTGTTAGTAGCTTTATGCCAAATCATTATCCAATGATGATGAGTGACAGTTATAGCCATAACGAAATACATAACGCGCAGCGTAAAGGTAATGTCACAATAGCCATGAATAACGTAAATGTTGAAGGTAATAACGTAGGGTTTAATACGTTTGATAAAACTACAGGTAGTTGGTTTTGGAAAAAACAATATCGTTATATTAGGGATTCAAATAATTTAAGTGCATCAGCACTTATTTATAATGTGATTCCATAACATAGAAGGCGTGTAGTTATACCAATCTGCATAAATCTTTGATCAATTTAACGAATTAAATTCCACTATAACGTCGTTAAAAATTTTTTATTTAGAACAACTAGATACAAAAATTTTTGCCTAGTTCTAGCGTAATTTTCTTAACGTTAAATAGACCCATATATAAGCAGATTGGTATTAAAAACTATACGCCTTATAAAAGATTGAAATATAAAAATGAAAAAATTTTATGTCGTTGCTTTAATTATTAGCACTATTTTATTCTCGCTATGGTTTACTGGTAAAAATGATGCTCATAAAGTTGCTGAGCCAATAAAACCACAGATTAAACACAGCGCGAACGCACCTGACTTATCGCCTGTAAAAGTGATCCCTATAGATGTGCCTAAAGCTAAAAAACCACAATCAAAAAAGCAAATTGCGTTTAATGAAGACCTAACAAAAGCAGCGCAGCAAGTGGTGATGCAATACGAAAGTGCACTTAAGTTTCCTCCTTATTCCCAACCTTTGAGTCCTTTAGATGAAGATCGATTAAAGCCAAATCAGTTTTATCCTGTGTCGAGCCCCATAGGTGAAAGCGGCGATGCTTTAACGGTAAGCCTCAAACAATATCGTTTTGTATATCCAGAAGAAATAACAATAAAGGTAAGCGCTCAAGGGCTTGATAAAGTGGTCGTTGAACTTGCAAATACTGATACAAAGGAAGTATTAAATACCCATACGGGCAATGCGCGTGAAGGTGAGGCAATTATTACATTTAAAGAAGATGAAGATTACCCTCGTAGTTTGCAAGTGTATGTGCAGGGCGATGTTGACGGCAAAAAAGTACCCGTAGTTGCGCAAATTCAATATATGCCGCCAAGTGCTACTTTGACAGGTTTTGAAATTGCTTATGCTCAAAATGAAAACATGATTATGCCAGCTAATTTAACGGTGATAAAAAGTGGTTTGTATCGTGTTAGGGCGAATTTATATAGTGGTGATACACCACTTGCTCATTTGGTATCTAAGGAACGCTTAACACAAGGGAGCCAAACCGTAGACTTAAAAGCTCATTGGTCAGTATTACCTAAGGGCGTTACCGATATGCGCTTAAGTGACTTTGTAATAGAAAGAATGTCGCCAAGCCCAGGTGAGCGTAACAGCTTTGGGAATAGTGAAATAAGCCATTTTGATATAAACGATTTCTCGTACGACAGTTTACAGCAGTTGCCGTATCAGACTAATGCACAAGAAAAGTTAAGTTTAGAGTTTTTACAAGGCCTAGCTGAGAGTTAAAAAGACAACGTAAGGCTGAATTGGTAAATTTAAGGGGGTTGTACATAAATACAACCCCCTTAAATTTGTTAGCCTAGATATGTTAGCTTAAATTTATAGTAACTACACTTGGCGCTTCTTGTTCATCAAGCTCATTAGTAACAGGCACTTTAGGAATGTCTGGCTTATCAAGAGCTATATCGCCACCATCAATGACTTCACCGGTTTGTAAGTTTTTAAAATCAAACAAATCAGCATCAGCTAAGTGTGAAGGCACGACGTTTTGCATTGCTGTAAAAATACTCTCAATACGGCCTGGGTGCTCAGCATCCCATTTAGCGAGCATTGCTTTTGTATGTTTACGCTGTAGGTTTTCTTGCGAACCACATAGGTTACACGGAATAATTGGATAACCTTGTGCAAATGCGTATTGGCTTATATCGCTTTCTTTGCAGTATGCAAGTGGGCGAATAACCATATGCTCGCCGTTATCACTCATTAATTTAGCCGGCATACTTTTTAGTTTTCCACCGTAAAACATATTTAAAAACAACGTTTCAATCATGTCGTCACGATGGTGGCCAAGGGCTATTTTAGTTGCGCCTAACTCATTTGCTGTGCGGTATAAAATACCACGGCGCAGTCGTGAGCAAAGTGAACAGGTTGTTTTACCTTCAGGAATAATGTCAGTAACAATGCTGTAGGTATCTTCTTCTACAATTTTGTATTCTACATTTAATTTATCAAGATACTGGGGTAAAACGTGCTCAGGAAACCCTGGTTGTTTTTGATCTAGGTTTACAACAACGAGATCAAACTTTATAGGTGCTACACGTTTTAAATGTTGAAGCATTTCAAGCATGGTATAGCTATCTTTGCCACCTGATAAACACACCATTATACGGTCACCTTCTTCAATCATATTGAAGTCCATAACGGCTTGACCAGTTTGGCGACGTAAACGCTTTTGTAGCTTATTTAAGTTAAATTGAGCTTTAGCTTGATCTGAGTGTGACAATTACGCCCCCTAGTAAAACAATACAGCAAAGTTATTTGCTAAAAATAAAGGGGCGTATTATACCCAAACCACCTGAATATGCGAGTTTAGGATGTAATTAAACACGGTATTTTTAGCAAGTAATATCCAGTTTGTTACTTGCTAAATTTTTAATTAATCTAGTTTCTTTGCCATCGGGCTTACGTAACCATCGGGCTTAAGTGCTAGTACATCGCAATCAAGGCTATCAATTACATGCTCTGCTGTATTACCTACTAAAGCGGCACTTAAGCCTGTACGACCAACGGTACCAATAACAACTAATTCGCTATTTAACCGCTTAGCTACATCAGGGATTACATCCTCTGGTAGGCCTTCTTCAATAAAACATTGCTCTTGGCTTAAATTAAACTCAGCAGCAAGTGCATTGGTTGATTCAATGTGGTGTTTTTTAACTGATTCGTTATAAAGTCCAGGGTTAAACTCAGGAATTTCAATTGCTATATTTATGGGCGTTGCAGGATAAGCATTAACTAAATTAAGTTTTGCGTTGGCAAGTTCACATAAAAATTGTGCGTCTTTAATTACCCGTTTATTAAGTGCTACATGTTCTTCGTTTTCACTAACCGCATTCACAGCAGCTAAAATATTACCGTTTTCTGGCCATGCCATTTCTTTAACAAACAACACCGGGGCAGGGCATTTTCGTACTAAATGCCAGTCGGTAGGGGTGAAAATAACGGATTTAAGTGCACCATGTTGATGTGTGCCTTTAATTACTAAATCGTACTTTTGATCAATTACAGTATCGATTATGGCTTCATAAGGACGGTTATGCCAAACCACTTGGGTGTCAATATTTATATCTTTGTAAGGTGAAACCAAATCTTTAAGCCATAGCTGGCGATCTTTTAGTACGGCATCACGCATTGCTTCGCGTTCATCGCCAGATAGCATCGTTGTCATTTCATAAGAGAAGTCGTAAACCGTCATAAAGGCGGTAATACTTGCGCCAGATTTTTTGGCTAAGTCTATTGAACGTGATAAACCGTGTTGATCGTCTTTGGTAGGGTCAATAACCGCAATAATGCGTTTAATAGTGTTCATATGCTACTCCATTTGCCTAACGGGTGTACAATTAGTGTAACGCAAATATAAAACAGTTAAAGGGGTAGCATATAAATTGTTGTTCTAAATCAAACTATTTAATTTAGCGAGGCTTAACGATTGCTGCCGTTTTAGCTAAGGCATCATTATCTAAAATTGTAATAAATTTACCTTCTACTTTTATTAAGTCGGCTTTTTGAAAACGGCTTAATAAACGGCTAATGGTCTCTACGGTAAGGCCTAAGTAGTTACCTATTTCACCGCGAGTCATGGTAAATCTAAATTCTTTGCGTGAAAAACCACGTTCACCAAAACGCTCTGATAAGTTATAAATAAAACTAGCTAAGCGTTCTTCTGCTGATTTTTTATTGAGTAATAACAGCATTTCTTGATCGTATGTAATTTCGCTGCTCATCAAGCGCATTATTTGTTGACGAAGTTTTGGTAATTTACCAGCAAGTTCGTCAAGGGTATCGAATGGTATTTCGCACACCATTGACGTTTCAAGTGCTTGTGAAAAACTCTGGTGCGCCATTTTACTTATCGCGTCAAAGCCTACTAAGTCACCCGCTAAATGAAACCCGGTTATTTGCTCATCACCTTGCTCTGATAATGTGTACGATTTAAATGAGCCAGAGCGTACAGCATAAATAGCTTGTAAAGGCGCGCCTGATTCAAATAGATAATCGCCTTTATGGAGTGGTTTTTTTCGCTCAATAATTTCGTCTAGCTTATCCATTTCTTGGCCATTGAGAGAAAATGGCAAGCACAATTGACTAATACTGCAGTTATTACAGCTAATAGCACAATTACCTTTAGCGCGACTTTGAGAGAAATCCATAATTTAATCCGTTTAAATTTTTATACACACGACTGCAAAATAACCATAAAAGGTTAATACTGCGAATAGGTTATTGTATCAGCTTGTCAGTTGCAATTATCAATAAGTAGATACCATACCAGATTATAACACTGCCCAATACAATTCGGGTCCAAGGGTGGTTAATAATACTATTTAGTTTTTGTGCGGTAACGCCTAACGTGATCATTGCGGGGAAAGTACCCAAAGCAAAACATAGCATCACTAAAGCACCGTCTAGGGCACTTGGGCTAGTCATCGCCCATGTAAGTGCTGAGTAAACAAGTCCACATGGAAGCCATCCCCACAAAGCACCGTAACCTAGGGCTTTAAATGGTGAGTTAATAGGCATTAAGTATTTATTTAGCTTAACAATGTGTTGCCACACTAAGGTTTTACCAATTTTTTCTAACCATTGCAACGTAGGGCCTAAGCGCATTATATACACGCCGACTAGGAGCATAAAAATAGCTGCAATGAATGAAAGTGCTAAAGAAAAAGATGTGTTTTGCCTAGCAAATTGGCTGCTAATACCAGCAACAAGTGCACCTGCTGCCATGTAGCTCAGTGCACGCCCGGTATTATAGGCAAATGAATAGGTGAATGTTTTGCGTTTATCACTTGCCAGTTGTAATGAGCTTGCAATACCGCCGCACATGGCAATGCAATGACCGCTACCTATTAGCCCCATTAAAAATGCGCTGGTGTAAAGAGGGTCAATCATTACTTTTGTTATGTTGCTCTTTGTCGTCTTCAAACAAAATACTATGACCTTGCTTATTTAAATCAGAAAACTGCTCACTTTTTACGGCCCAAAAGAAAACGCCTATAGCAATAATGACAAACAAAATGGCAATAGGGATCAAAATGTAAATTATGCTCATAACTTTAATAGCCTTAGTGAATTACTAATCACAATAATTGAGCTGGCAGACATGCCAATAACAGCCATCCACGGAGCGACTAAGCCCAGCGCTGCCAATGGTAATATGGATGCATTATACAATAAAGACAGCGCAAGGTTTTGCTTAATAATTCGTCTGGTTTGTTTTGCCACATTGAGTAAATGATCAATTGAAGCTAAATCGCTATTAAGGAGCACTACATCGGCGCTATTTTTTGATATGTCAGCACCGGTTTCCATTGCAATGGATAAATGCGCGCTGGCAAATACAGGGCTGTCGTTTACGCCATCGCCGACCATTGCTACAACTTCGTTTTGTGACGCCCATTGTTCAACAGCTGTTTGTTTATCTTGTGGCGAACACCCAGATTGCACACTTTCAAGGTTGAGTTGCTTAGCTACTTTTTGCCCAGCATCTGATGCGTCACCGGTTAACATATGACACGTTAAATTTTGCGATTGAAGTGAGCCTATAAGCTTTTGAGCATCGTTTTTTACTTTATCAATAAAGTAAAAACGTGCAACAACCTGCTTATTTATATACAAGCTTGCTTGTGCATTTGATTTTTTGCTATCAAACCAACCACTTTTACCAATTGCATAATGATTGTTTGCATCTTGTGCGCTAATTCCCAGACCTGGATGCACTTCAACGTTATTAAGATTGTGGTGAGCAGGAGTAATTTCATCAAATGCGCTGGCGATAGGGTGCTCAGAATAACGCTCTAACATAGCTGCCATATCTAGCACTTGCGCTTTTGTGTATTGCTTATCGAGTATATCTACTTCATCTAGGCTAAATTTACCTTGAGTAAGTGTGCCTGTTTTATCAAAGGCAAATAACGTAATTTGTGAGAGTGTTTCGAGCACATGCGCTTGTTTTATTAATACGCCTTTACGGGTCAAGGTTGCAACCGCGCATGTAAGTGCGGTTGGTATGGCTAAACTCAGGGCACATGGGCAGGTAGCAACTAAAACCGAAATGGTGATCCAAAATGCGTGCTCAGGATCAATTTGGTACCAGCCAATAGCTGTAAGTGAAGCAAATATAAGTAGGCACGCTATAAACCATTGCGCAATTTTATCTGTAATTTCAACCAGTTTAGGGCGTTTAGTTAATGCGTTGTGTTGCAAGCGGATAATTTGATTTAAAAGCGTATTTTGGCCAATTTTATTAATTTTTATTTCAATAACGCCGTCGTGGTTAACGCAACCGGCGTAGACATTGTGGCCGATAAATTTTGTAACGGGTTGGTGTTCGCCCGTCATCATTGATTCATCAACCGTAGTTTTACCCTTTATAAGCTCGCCGTCGGCAGGAATTGTTTCACCCGCTTTAATGAGTACTACGTCATTAAGTTTTAGTTTTTTGGCTGCAATTATAAGTTCTTCACCACTGTCGTTAATGGTGCGGGCTGTTAATGGCAATAATTTTTGTAAGTTGGCAGTAAATTCGCTCGCTTTTAAACGCGCTCTAAATTCAAGGTACTTACCTAATAAAAGTAAAAAGGTAAACATGCACACAGATTCAAAATATACTTCGCCGACTTGCATAAATGTGGCGTAACAACTTGCGCCAAACGCACCAAAAATAGCCAGCGATACGGGTAAATCCATATTGAGCTGTTTTGCTTTTAAGCCATTTATGGCGTTGGTTAAAAAGGGCAGTGCGCTATATAAAATAACCGGAGAGGCAAGTACTAAGCTGATCCATCTAAAATACTGCTCAAAATTGCTGTCCATGCCTGAAAACATGCCAAAGTACATGGCAAACGCAAACATCATAACTTGCATGGTCATTAAGCCTGCAACACCTAAGCGGCGAATATAGGCTTTGGCAGTTTGTTGCTTTTGTTGAGCTTCAGTATCTGATTGAAATGGGTAGGCTTTATAACCAATTTTGGCTAAGGAAGTAATAATTTCACTCAAGGGGGTGCTGGTTTTATCCCATTGGATCATCGCGCGGTTGGTGGAAGTATTTACATCAACCCGTTTTACAGTATTTAAGTTTAAGAGTTGTTTTTCGATAAGCCACGCACACGCTGCGCAGGTTATACCTTCAACACTCAACAATACCTCTGAGATATTGTCGTTAGTGGCTATAAATTCGTCTTGAATGTCTTCGTTGTCATAACTTTTTATAAATGCGAGTTGCTCAGGTACCAGTTGCTCAACCTTGCCTGCGCGAACAGTTCGGTATTTATAATAATCAGTCATACCTTGATCAACAATATTTTGCGCAACTGCTTGGCAGCCAATGCAACACATTGGCTGGGCAATATCGTCAATTATAACGTTTGCGCTAAATCCGTTTGGCACACTTTCAAGGCAATGAAAGCAAGAGTGAGACATAGTAATGATTACTTATAGTTAGGAGTAACTAAAACGGTTTCAGCCGTCGGTAGAACAATGTTTTCTTTTAGTTTCCAGCTGCCATCAATTGGCTCAATAAATACAGAATATGCACCTGGCGTATACTTATCAAGTAATGCAGTAAATTCTTGATTGGCATTAGGCGTAAGTGTTGCCTCAAAGTCATGCGCTTTAATAGTACGGTGGTAAAACGAAAGTTTTAAAACATGTACGTTGCTACTGTCACCTTTTGTAAACTTAAAGCTTACACGCTCGTTGGTTACATTTAATTCGCCATGTAAGTAAAGTGCTTTTGCTTTTTCAAACTTAGTCAGTTCTAAGTTTATTGCTTTACCTTTTTTGTAGTAGTCGTCAACAACCATATCTGGGCCGTTACCTATTGCCGTAATAAATAAGCTAATACAGCCAATAATGGCAACTAACGGAAAAAAGATTAAAAACCAAGGCCAAAAATTTTTATACCACGGAGTAGGTTGCATAGTGTCTCTAAAATTAGTTTAGGAAGCGTTATTTTATAGGAATTATACGTAAAAGAC
Organism: Pseudoalteromonas sp. SG45-1; assembly: GCF_014164135.1. Classification (NCBI taxonomy): domain Bacteria; kingdom Pseudomonadati; phylum Pseudomonadota; class Gammaproteobacteria; order Alteromonadales; family Pseudoalteromonadaceae; genus Pseudoalteromonas; species Pseudoalteromonas sp. SG45-1. Next base: position 125,813 of record NZ_JACJEP010000010.1, on the reverse strand, counting down.
TAAAAAAAAGCCTCCGACTGGAGGCTTTTTTGATCTGGATTAATCTATTGAATTAAATAAATTAATTTATAAACATTTTATTAACCGCGTGCTTATTTATCTTGCGATAAACTGTAAACGTAGGCTGTTAATAAGTGAATTTTATCTTCACCTAAAATGTCTTTCCAAGCAGGCATTACACCAGCACGGCCGTGGTTAAGTGTTTCTTCAACAGCACGTTGAGAACCACCGTATAACCAAATGTTATCAGTCAGGTTAGGCGCGCCAAATGGTAGGTTATGTGCAACCGACCCTTTACCGTCAGCACCGTGACATGCAGCACACATAGCAAACTTAGCTTTACCTGCGGCAGCATCTTTTTGGTTAACAGTACGACCAGAAAGGCTCAGCACATGTGCAGTCATTTCTTTAACGCCTTGCTCACCAAGAGCATCGCCCCAAGCTGGCATTGCAGCTATACGACCATTAAGCAGTGTTTCTCTAATTTTGTCTGGTGTACCGCCATATAACCAATCTTTATCCGTTAGGTTAGGGAAGCCTGTTCCACCACGTGCATCAGAGCCGTGACATTGCGCACAGTTTTGTGAGAATAAACGCTGACCAATTTCGATGGCTAATTGACCATCTGTTTGTTCATGTTTGTCACCATTTTCAAGAGCAACTTGCTGCGCTGCGTCGCCTTCAAACTTAGAATTAACTAAATCTAAAACCGGCACTTGTGCAAGTCGATTAAAAATAGGACCAAAGCGTTCTTCTGCAGCTTCATACTCTTTATCAAGTTTAACAAAACGACCTTCTGCTTTAGCCTCTGCAACTGCTTTTTTAGATTCAGCTAAAGACGTAATACCTTGATTAGAGCTAGTCCATTTACCTAAACCTTCCCAGTTGCCTAAACCTGGGTAAGCTGCAAGGTAATATACTGACCAAATAAAAGTTGCGAAAAACATGTAAGTCCACCATTTTGGTAGTGGATTATTTAGCTCTTCAATGCCGTCAAATTCATGTCCACAGCTTTCACCTTCTTTTACGCCAGCATAGTTTTTTAAGTTCCAAACTAATAGGCCAAAGATGATGCATAAGCATGCAAGGGTTAATACAATAACCCAAATACTCCAAAAGCTAGTCATTTTTCAGACTCCTTTTCCTCGTTAGAGAGTGTGTTGTTATGTTTTTTTTCATCTTCGAAAATGGCATTAGCAGCGCTATCAAAACGATTTTTGCTACGCTTGCTGTATGCCCATACAACAATCACAATAAACAATACTAAAATTACCAGAGTCAAAATGCCTCTGTATGTTCCGTAATCCATAATAATTTACTTCAAGTGGGTACCAAGTTGCTGTAAATACGCGATTAGAGCTTGGATTTCTGTTGCGCCTTCGCCGTTATTCATAGCGTTAACTTTTTCAACATCAGCTTTAAGTTCTTCGTCGCTGCCATAACCTAGGCCCGGGTGTTTAGGGTTTTCTGGGTTAATAGCAAAAGTATCACGGAAAATTTGTAGTTTTTTCAGAGTCAGGCTTGTATCTACCTTATCCTCTGCTAACCAAGGAAAACCCGGCATATTCGACTCAGGAACCACAGCACGTGGGTCAACTAAGTGAGCATAATGCCAGTCGTCCGAGTAACGTTTACCAACGCGAGCAAGGTCAGGGCCAGTACGTTTAGAACCCCATTGGAAAGGGTGATCCCATACTGACTCGCCTGCTACAGAGTAGTGACCGTAACGCTCAACTTCATCACGAAAAGGGCGGATCATTTGTGAGTGACAGTTATAACAACCTTCACGTACATATATGTCACGGCCTTCCATTTCTAAAGCATTAAGAGGGCGTAGGCCTTCTACTGGTTTAGTTGTGTCGTCTTGGAACATTAGCGGAGTAATTTCAACTAATGCACCAAAGCTGATAGCAAAAACAGTCAGAATAGCCATAAGGCCAACGTTCTTTTCTACTATTTCATGTTTGTTTTGTGAATTTTTATTGCTCATCATCTCACTCCGTTATGCTAATTGTGCTTGCGCGTCTAACTTCAGAGATTCTTTCTCAGCTGAAATTGTACGGAAAACGTTATAAGCCATAACTAACATGCCTGTTACGATGAATACACCGCCTACAAAACGCATAATGTAGAAAGGATGCGACGCTTCTAAAGACTGCACAAAGCTGTACATTAATGTACCGTCGGCATTTACCGCACGCCACATTAGACCTTGCATTACACCAGAGATCCACATTGCAACAATGTATAAAACAACACCTACAGTATGTAACCAGAAGTGGGTGTTAACTAATTTAACGCTATACATACGACCTTGCGCAAATAACGCAGGAATTAAGTGGTAAATAGCACCAATTGAAATCATAGCAACCCAACCTAGTGCACCTGAGTGTACGTGGCCGATTGTCCAATCTGTGTAGTGAGATAACGCATTTACAGATTTAATTGCCATCATAGGGCCTTCGAACGTAGACATACCGTAGAAAGACAATGAAACAACTAGGAAGCGTAGTACTGGATCAGTACGCAGTTTATGCCATGCGCCTGATAGGGTCATAATACCGTTAATCATACCACCCCAAGACGGTACGAATAGGATAATAGACATAACCATACCTAAACTTTGCGTCCAATCAGGAAGCGCAGTGTAGTGAAGGTGGTGAGGACCTGCCCAAATATATAATGAAATTAATGCCCAAAAGTGAACTACCGATAAACGGTATGAGTAAACTGGGCGACCTGCTTGTTTTGGTACAAAGTAATACATCATACCCAAGAAACCAGCAGTTAATAGGAAACCTACAGCGTTATGACCGTACCACCACTGAACCATAGCATCTACCGCACCTGCGTAGATTGAGTATGATTTAGTTAACGACACAGGCACTGCCATGCTGTTTACAATGTGTAGTACTGCAACAGTAATAATAAAGCCAGCATAGAACCAGTTAGCAACATAAATGTGCGACACTTTACGCTTGATTAAAGTACCAAAGAATACAATAGCGTAAACAATCCAAACCACAGCGATTAAAATATCGATTGGCCATTCAAGTTCTGCGTATTCTTTTGAGCTAGTAATACCAAGTGGTAATGTAATTACTGCTAATACAATAACTAGCTGCCAGCCCCAAAATGAAAAGGCGGCGAGTTTGTCTGAGAAAAGACGCGTTTGGCAAGTACGTTGTACGACGTAATAAGACGTCGCAAACAGTGCACTAGTACCAAATGCGAAAATTACTGCGTTCGTGTGTAACGGACGTAGTCGAGAGTAAGTTAACCATGGTGTATCAAAGTTAAGTGCTGGCCAAGCTAATTGGGCAGCAATCAGAACCCCAATACTCATGCCAACGATGCCCCAAATCACTGTCATAATAGCGAATTGGCGTACAACCTTATAGTTATACTCAGTTTGTGATGCTACTGTTTGGCTCATTTTCTGGCTTCCGCTGCAATAAATGCGTTTAGAAATGAATTACCCACTATTAAAAGTGGGGCCTACTATTTTTCTCAAGCGTGTTACCTAAAACTTTCAATACATGAAAACTTCAGAAAAAAAACTTGAGAAACCCTTATTTTTTGCGGGTGAAATGATAAATTTTTTGGCCTAAAAAAGATAGGTCAATTACATAAAATTATGACATCAATCAAACTTTGTGAGCTTGTTGTTTATTTTTTGATACAGTTTGTGCCTAATTTGGCCTAATAGTAACACTCGCACTTGTTATTTACAGTCACGATTATTAGTATTTGCTTTTCTTTAGTGCGAAATTGTTATGCTTATATATAGGTTAAGTTTATTCACTGTGGTGTTTTTTTTATTAACAGCGTGTGATTTTTCTAAAAATACAGATGAAAAATTTCTTAAAAATGCCCAGTGCGAAGCCAATTTGCCTTGTACTTTTTCAAATGATGTTAAAGTATGGTTAAGCGAGAAAACCCTTTCCCCCGAAACCCCATTTACTATCTTTAGTGACTTACCTGCAAACGTTACAATTGAAGATGCCAAGCTTAAAGGCATCACTATGTACATGGGTTACATTCCCCAAAAATTTAAAAAACATAATGATCTTTGGCAAAGTAATACTATGGTTGGTATTTGTTCAGAGCAAAATATGCTTTGGAATTTAGAACTAACCGTTAAAGATAATGCCACCTCTGTAATACAAACACTCAATTACTCTTTTTACGTAACGTATTAAAGTTGCGACTACAAACTCTTGTATACAGCTTACATTTTTGATGTGAGTTCGTTTTCATATACATACGATTATTTGAGTGACAAGATCAATAAAATTGCCTTTTTAGGTTTTAATACTGACAAAACTTCAATAGTGAATAAGTGCTCTCAAAAAGTTCAACTTTAATTACGACTGAATAAAAAAATCTAATCAAAAAACCTTCCAAAGAGGCTAAATAAGACTATTTAAGCATCAAGTATGCATAAATATGGTTATTAATTAACATTTAGTTTTGCGGTTTTAATAATGTGCTGTGATTAAGTTGTTAATTTGTCTGTTTTTGGTACGTAGCTCAGTTAATTACATTTGATTACAAAGTGAATCACTTTGGTTTCAGGTGTGTTTCTAATGTTTCCTTGCCTTTTCAAGGTGTTGTTTTTAAAGTGTATTTATTAATTAACACTGAAACATAATGTAACCTATGTACCTACTATGGTTATTCCATTTTATTTCTTGATATAAATTGAGCTGCCATTAAGTTTTCGTTCAGTTAAAAGCGCCTAAGTTGCCCACCTGACTCACTATTCTAATAAAAAGTGAGCATTACCAATAAAGGTAAATTTCCAACAAGTAGGGTTCTTTCATGAAAAAATCAACTCTTGGTTTAGCTGTAATCGCAGCATTTCCAATGTTCTCAAGTGTGCAAGTTCTTGCTGCTGAAGACTCAGCACAAGCAATCGAAAAAATTCAAGTAACGGGTTCTCGCATTAAGCGTTCTGACATGGAAACCGCTAGCCCAGTTACACTTATTGGTGCAGATGAAATCAGAGCTTCTGGTGCTACATCAGTTGATAGTGTGCTTCAGCAAATGACTGCTACTGGCGGCGCTATGACTAATCCAGGCGTAAATAACGGCTCTGGCGGTAATGCATCAATTGATTTACGTGGTTTAGGTTCGCAACGTACATTAGTACTTGTAAACGGCCGTCGTATGATTAACTCAGGTACTGGTGCAGCTTCTACAGTTGATTTAAACACTATCCCTGTATCTATGATTAAACAGATAGAAGTACTTAAAGATGGCGCATCTGCTGTTTATGGTACGGATGCTGTTGCTGGTGTTGTGAACATCATTTTAAAAAATGATTTTGAAGGTTTAGATTTAAACGTTAATTCTGCAATGACATCAAAGCATGATGCATCAGAAACTTCTATCGACTTTACAGTGGGTACTTCATTCGATAAAGGTAATATTGTCTTTGGTGCTCAATATACGAATCGTGGCGAAGCTAGCCAAGGTGATCGTGGATTTTCAAATTGTCCTTTATTTGAAGGTGAAAACGGTCTTTTCTGTGGTGGTTCATCATTTAGTGAAGGCGGCCATATTTATAACGTAAACACTGCTGGTATTACTAACAGCGATGGTGAAGTTGAGCAACAAGGTGTAGCAAACGACAGCGGTTTAAGTAACCGTGGTGGTAGTTTACACCGCTTCACTGATGAAGCTGATGCTTACAATTATGCAGAACAAAGTTACTTATACACGCCAATGGAACGTTTGAATCTTACTGGCATGGGGACTTATGAGTTAAGCGATGATACGAGCCTTTTTAGTGAGTTTACTTACACTAAACGTTGGTCAGAGCAGCAATTAGCTCCACAACCAATTAACTTTGGTTTTAACTATAATGAAAGCATGGGTAATAGTCTATTAAGCCAAACGTATGATAAACGTCAGATTACTGATGGTGCGTTTGTAGAAGATGCTGATGGCAATTATGTTACAACACCAACGAACTATGCTTACGGCGATGAAATTAGTTATCGTCGTCGTATGACAGAAAGTGGTGCACGTGGTTTATCCCAAACAGTAGATACGGTCCGTATTGTTGTTGGTGCAGAAGGTGTCATAAGTGATTACTCTTGGGATTTTTCTGCGAACTTTGGTCGCAATGATTCAGTAGATAAACTAAGTAACCTCCACAATGTTTCTGCAATAAATACAGCAATTGCGGCTGGAACATTTAATCCATTAGATGAAGCTGATTGGGCGTTATCTAATGTACAAGACTACATTTACACAGAGCAAAATTCAGGTGGTAGTCAATTATTTATTTTAGCAGCATCACTTTCAGGCGAAATGTTTGAAATGCCCGCTGGTTACGCTGCGTTTGCAGCAGGTGTTGAGCGCCGTCAAGAAAAAGCATGGTACACACCAGATTCAATTGCAGCGCAGGGGTTAGGTAACGATCCTCGCGTTGATGCTACTAGTGGTGGTTTTGATGTAAATGAAGCTTATGTTGAATTTGCTATACCATTACTTGCTGATGCACCTTTTGCTGATGCAGTTGAGTTAAGTGCAGCTGTTCGTGCATTCGATTATAGTACGTTCGGTTCAGACGAAACGTGGAAACTAGGTTTAACTTGGCGCGTAAATGACGAATTAATGCTACGTGGTGTTCGTTCTACAGCATTCCGTGCCCCAACAGTTGATGAGCTTTATTCTGGTAACGCGCCATCATACGAGCAAGTTAGTTACCCTGGTGCAGACAGCCAAGCTGAAGTAACCGTTGGTGGTAACAGTAACTTAACTCCAGAAGAAGCAGATACGCTTACCGTTGGTGTTGTTTACGAGCCAGAGTGGTTTGATGGTTTCTCAATGACGCTAGATTATTACGACATTGAAATTGAGAATGCAATTTCTACTTATAACAATCAATATGTAGTAGATCAATGTATTGGTAACGCAAATAGCAGCACTAATGCAATTTGTATAAGTACTTCTGCAGTATTCCAAGCTGATGGCCGTATTGTTTTCAACAACCAATTACGTAACATTGGTTCTGAGAAAACATCAGGTGTCGATTTAAACCTTACTTATGCATTTGAAGCATTAGGTTTAAGCTGGAAAACAGGCTTAGATACAACTTATTTAGATGAGTATGTTGTTGATACCGGTGCAATAGTCGATTACTCAGGCTTCATCACTGGTGGTGCCGGCGGTTATGCAGATATTAAATCGAACTTTAACTTAAATGTTAAAGGTGACAACTGGGATGCTACATATGAAGCTCGTTATATTGCTGGAATGGATAGCTTTGCATGTATCGGCGATGATACGTGTTTAGCTCCTACAACACCGTCTATTGTATATCATGATATTAGTGCTTCTTACATGATCAATGATGTGTTAACTGTTTCTGCAGGCGTTAATAACATGTTTGATAAAGAGCCACCATACTACTCAGGTAACAACGATTCTAATACTGACCCGTACACATATGATGTACTTGGCCGTCGTGTATTTGCTGGTGTAAATGTTAAATTTTAACTAGCACATTAATCTTATTAAGGCTCAGTATTTACTGAGCCTTTTTTATTGAACAAAATAAAGGAGGCAAGTACACTAAAACGATATTTTAGAAGGAGAACTAATTGTTAAAACAAGATGAAAACTTATCTTTTGTCATTGAACCAGAACTAACTCCTCGTTCTGAACAGCGCATAGATCTGTATTTTTCTATCCCTAATGAAATGGGGATCAATCCGCAAACACTTACCGAAGAATCTTACTTTAATAACCACTTTAAATCACACCTAGCGTATAACGCTAACAATATACACTTGCCTTTAGTGCGAAGCCGTTTTGTTAGTAAAAACAAAGGTGAGCAACAAGATTACCGGCAAAACCTTAATTTATTTTGTTACCAAGTACGTTTAGCCCTTGATGCCGATATAAAAGACGCGTTAAAAATTGATGAAGCCGAAGACTTTTATAAACGTGCTAACGAGGTATATGAGCAAAGCGAAGGGCTTTTAAAAAAGCTGCGTCGCTACACACCAGATGACGAAAAACTACTGCCATTTTTTACCAATGCTGATAACTATTTAAGTTGGCATGTTGAGCAATCTTTTTTAAAGCTTTTAGATGAAGGCCCACGTAGTAGCGATTATGCAAAAGAGCGTAACGATTTACTGCAGTTTTGTAAAAGCGAAAATACGTATCGAGCAGAGAAAAGCTACAACTCTGAAACCACTATGCAAGACGCAAATCGAATAACAAATAAAATGCGCTTGTTACAACGCTTAATTGAGCACGGCGTAATATTACAGCGTCAAACGCGGTTTCTTAACAGCTACCTTAAACGATTAGTTAAAGGCACTGTAACAGCTGTTATCATGGCATTTGTGATGGTTGTGATACTTAATGCCCGCTCAACGTTTACGGAAGTCACCGCGACGCTTATTTTAATTTTAGGAGTTATTTACGGGCTGCGTGAAATATTTAAAGAAGATATTACACGTATGATTTGGCGAGCCATTGTACAAGGGCGACCTAAGTGGCGATTTAGTTTTAAAAATAGTATTACCAAAGACAAAGTAGCGAGTCAGTTAATTTGGCTTGAATACATGCGCTTTAAAAAAATACCTAAAGAAGTGAAATCTATTTTTTCAAAACGTCGTCAACAAAATAAACAAGCTGCGCAGTGGTTACACTTTGCAAGTGAGACACGTGTTAGTGCGAAAGAATTTTTGCCCGGCTACGATACACTACAGCACACGCTACAATTTAATCTTGCACCATTTGCACGTTATTTAAAACGTGGTGAAGGGAAGCTATATCATTTAGACAGTAATAAAATTTCTAAGCAGGCTGTAGAAAGGCGTTATCAATTAAACATGGTACTTGTTCTAACTGAGGAAGATAAAACACTTTATCAACGCTATAAAATAACGTTAAATCGCAGTAAAATCGTTAATATTGAGCTTATCTACTCCAAAAAATGAGTTTAATTAATTTTAAAAGGGGCTGATACAATAAGCCCCTAATATTTGGTCACTTTATTTATTAGCTAAGCCATGTTTGCTATATAAAGTTACTTTGTCTGATACTAGCGTGATCTCGATATTTTTTGCTTCATCGCCCCATACACAGTTAGTATGTAGTGTCTTTTCAACACAGTTATCAGCACTGCCTAAAATAGTTTCAACTTCAGTCTTATCCATGCCTACTTTAATTTTTTCATAATTTTCAAGACTTACCTTAGAACAAGCCGCAAGGCTTAATGTAGCTGCGATGATAAGGAGTTTTTTCATTGTTATATCCTACTTAATATTAATGTTTGAATTTTCTGATCTGGACAATCATGCCCATTCGTGGATGGTCAAAGTAATGTACTTCACCACTAATTACACGTCTAAACTGAGAAAAACGGGCTGACTCTATATCGCCGTTTTCTAGCTTTTGGCTAATATCAAAATTAGCTGTAATGTATAAATAATGTCGTAAATGTATTTTAAATAAACCGTCTAGTTCCCATTCTGCTTTTGATTGATCTGGGTCGTTAAATAGCGCCGGTTGTGAATTCAATAAACTTACAAAATCAGGGTTTGAATAGCTAGGTGTTACATTGGGTTCATTTTTAAGATGCTTACCCGCCATTAAATGCATGCTTGGGGCGCGTGACTTGCTTGCACCTTCAAAGCGCCAGCCAGTATGTAGAATAGGTGTTAAGCCTTTGCGGTCCAGTTGCCTATATTGCGCTTTAAATTGCAGCTGTTGCGGCGCTAATAAATAGGTTTGCTGCATATCATCTTTAGCGGGTGCTAAAGGCGTTACAGGTAGCTCATCGTAGCTTTGTAGGTAGTCAATACTGTTGTCACATACACCTGATTGCGGGTTTGAATTAACTAATGAATCAGTAAAAGTGCGTTTTTGAAAACGCTCATCGCCATCTATGCAGGCCTGCATTGCTTGTTCAGTGTAAAGAGGGGTCAGTAAGTCTAGCGTATTTTTATCTTCAATAGCTTTGTGCTTAAGGCTAAAGTCTTCTTGTAAATACGGGGCAGGGCGCTGTTTAAATACAAGCACCTCAACCTCAAACCAGCGTTCTGCAAATGCAGTGCTGCTAAATAAGCAGCATAAAACAATAAGCGATTTTTTTAGCAACATTAATGGCTAACCTTTTTTTCGAAATCTGCAATCATTGCAGTGACCATTTTTAAGCGTTCGCGGGCATTTGCCTCACTAATTGCAAAGCGCAGTTTATTTGCGCCATCCATTTTGTACACCTTAGGTGCACTTTGTATCAAGCCAATGATGAAGCTAGGGTTAACCTTGGTATCTTGGCTAAACTCAAAGTAACCACCTTTTGGGTTTGCCTCAATTTTAGTTATACCTAAACTACTAGCTTTCATTTTTAATAATTGTAGGCTAAATAGGTTTTTAGCAGCATCAGGTAGTAAACCAAAGCGGTCTATTAGTTCCACCTGTAGCTCATCCATATCATCAAGGTTAGCACAACTTGCAATTCGCTTATACATACCCAAGCGTGCATTAACATCGTGTATGTAGTCATCAGGTAATAATGCAGCGAGCTTTAAATCTACTTCGGTTTGTTTTTGAAGTAGGTTTTCAAGCGTTGGCTCTTTACCCTCGCGCAGCGCATTTACGGCTTGTTCGAGCATTTCCATATACAAACTAAAGCCGATGGTTTGCATTTGGCCTGATTGATCATCGCCAAGTAGCTCACCCGCACCACGAATTTCTAAGTCATGTGTAGCGAGGGCAAAACCTGCACCTAAGTCCTCTAATGATTCAATTGCTTGTAAGCGTTTACTCGCATCTTTAGAAAGGGCTTTAGGGTCACCTGTTAGTAGGTAGGCATACGCTTGATGGTGGCTTCGACCAACTCGTCCACGTAATTGGTGTAACTGGGCAAGGCCGAGTTTATCTGCTCTGTCCATGATAATGGTATTAGCCGTAGGCACATCAATACCGGTTTCGATAATTGTGGTACATACTAGCACGTTGTATTTTTGATGGTAAAAGTCAGTCATTATTTGCTCAAGCTCTTGCTCGCGCATTTGGCCATGGGCTGTAGTCACACTGGCTTCAGGTACCCATTCACTAATTTCTTGTGCAACACGCTCGATAGTTTCTACGTTGTTATGTAAAAAGTAAACTTGGCCACCGCGTTTAATTTCTCGCAGTACCGCTTCGCGTATTAGTTCTACATCGCGTTGGCGTACAAAGGTTTTTACCGCTAAACGTTTAGCCGGTGGCGTTGCGATTATCGATAAATCGCGCATGCCGCTCATGGCCATGTTGAGTGTACGAGGTATTGGCGTTGCAGTCAGTGTGAGTATGTCTACATCGGCGCGCAGTGCTTTAATTTTCTCTTTTTGGCGAACACCAAAGCGATGCTCTTCATCAACAATTAACAAGCCTAAATCGTTAAATTTAATGTCTTGTTGAATAAGTTTATGCGTGCCAATAACTATATCGAGCTTACCATTGGCCATTTTTTCAAGTGTGTCTTTTTGCTCTTTAGTGGAGTTAAAGCGCGAAAGCACACCTACTTCAATAGGAAAATCAGCAAAACGGTCTTTAAAGTTTTCATAGTGTTGTTGAGCGAGCAAGGTGGTGGGCACTAAAATGGCTACCTGCTTATCATCGTTAACTGCTACAAAAGCAGCGCGCATGGCCACTTCTGTTTTACCAAAGCCTACGTCACCACACACTAAACGATCCATCGCTTGTTTTGATTGCATATCACCTAATACGGCTTCTATGGCGTTGCGCTGATCGTCAGTTTCTTCAAACGGAAAGCTATCGCTAAATTGTCGATATGCGGGGGCATCTAGAGTAAATTTATTACCAGGTTTTGCTTGGCGCTGAGCATAAATGTCGAGTAATTCTGCGGCTACATCGCGAACTTTTTCAGCCGCACGTTTTTTTGCTTTTTCCCATGCATCTGAGCCAAGCTTATGCAGTGGGGCGCTGGCTTCTTCACCGCCAGAGTAACGACTCAGCATATGCAATGCAGATACTGGCACGTACAATTTAGCTTCACTTGCGTAAGTAATTGTTACAAATTCAGTAACTACACCTGCAGCATCAATTGTTTGCAACCCCTGATAACGGCCAACACCGTGATCAAGATGCACAACAGGTTGACCTTCTTTAAGCTCGGCTAAATTACGAATTAGCGCATCTTGGCTGGCTTCGTACTTGTGCTTGCGGCGTCTGCGCTGAGATACTTTTATGCCAAGCAGTTCTTGCTCGGTAATAATAGAAAGGCTTGGTTTAGTGCCAAGTACTACACTTTGCTCGAGCGGACTTACTATTAAGCCTACGTCACTTGCACTTTTTATAAATTGTTCGAGTGTTTCAAATTCTTTAAATTTTAAACCGCTTGGTTTTAAAATGCTCAGCAATGATTCGCGACGACCGTCCGATTCAACACTGAGTAATATGCGGCCTTTTTTCTTTTTTTGCTCTGCTACATAATTTATAAACGCGCCATAAGGTTCATGCTGTTTATGATCAATTCGAATGGCTGGCAGCTCGCTAACGCTTAAGTTTTTATTACCCGCTTTAGTGCCAAGCTTTGCAAGGGATAATCTAATACGTGCAAAATTGCCTAAATTAGAAAACAGCTCTTCAATAGGCTGATAAAGCGCATTGGGTTCAAGTAATGGACGAAGTGGGTCAACTCTGCGGTTTTCATAGCGTACATTTACATCGTGCCAAAAGTTATCTGCCGCGTGCTCTAAATCACCCAGCTGCATAACGGTTGTTGTATCTGGCAGGTAGTCAAAAATAGTCGCGAGCTTTTCAAAAAACAACGGCATGTAGTATTCAATACCTGCAGGCCAGTTACCTTTGCTTACCTGCATGTATACTGAATCTTGCTGCGAGCTTGCGCCAAATTTTTCACGGTAGCTTATTCTAAAGCGTTCTATATCAGCGTCGTTAGTAGGAAATTCATGCGCTGGAAGTAGCTCAATTTTATCTACTTTTTCATCAGAGCGCTGTGTTTCTACATCAAATAAGCGAATGGTATCGAGTTCGTCATCAAAAAAGTCGAGTCTGAATGGGTGTGGGCTACCCATTGGGTATAAGTCAACGATAGAGCCGCGTATAGCGTATTCGCCGTGCTCCATTACTTGTTGAACATTTAAATAACCGGCTTGCTCTAAATTGTCACGAAAGTTATGAGTGTCTAGTTTGTCGCCTACTTTAAAGTTTATTGTTGAACCGTAAATAAATGAGGCCGGGGCTGTGCGCAACATTAAAGTAGATACAGGCACAATTAACACACTTTGTTGTTCTTTTTTTAAGGTGTTTAAAGTGGCCAAACGGGCTGAAATAATATCTTGATGGGGAGAAAAATGATCGTATGGCAGAGTTTCCCAATCAGGAAATACCATGACTGGGTTATCGGGTAATAAATATTCTAATTCTGTTTCAAGGCGCAGTGCACTTGGTGTATCAGGCGTAACAATTAAGACTAAGTTATCTTGTTGTTTAACGCCTTCAGCAATAGCAATACTTAAACCACTTCCGCTTAGCTGGCCCCATTGAATTTTATCTTTATGAGATTTTACCCAAGGCAAGGCTGCCCATTGCTCAAACGCCATTTATTACTCCATTTATAGATGGCTCTTAGCAAGTAAGAGCCATCTTGAGTTAAGGTTACTTAGTCTCGGTATATTTTTGTTAGGTCTTTATAGTGATCAATTCGTCTATCACGTAAGAAAGGCCAAATACGTCTTACGTTTTCTGAGCGTTTTTGATCAATTTCTACTACTAAAATTTGCTCATCAGTATTATTAGCCTCTGCTAATAGTTCACCTTGTGGGCCTGCAATAAACGAATTGCCCCAAAACGAAATACCATCGCTTTGCGCACTAGGGTCACTTTCATGGCCAACGCGGTTACAGCTAATTACCGGCACGCCATTGGCAACAGCATGGGCACGCTGGCTAATAACCCACGCATCTTTTTGACGAGTTTGCTCAGCAATGTCGTCGTTAGGATCCCAACCGATAGCGGTTGGGTAAATTAATACCTCAGCGCCAGCCATTGCCATCAAACGTGCAGCTTCAGGAAACCATTGATCCCAACATACTAGCACGCCTAATTTACCCACCGAGGTTTGAATAGGCTCAAAACCGATATCACCTGGGGTAAAGTAAAATTTTTCGTAAAAACCTGGATCATCAGGAATATGCATTTTGCGGTATTTACCTGCAATACTGCCGTCTTGCTCTAATACAACTGCAGTATTGTGATAAAGGCCCGTAGCGCGCTTTTCAAATAAAGACGCGACAATAACAATGCTTAGCTCTTTAGCAAGCTCACCTAAGGCATTACTGCTAGGGCCTGGAATGGTTTCGGCTAAATCAAATACGTCAACATTTTCGGTTTGGCAAAAATAGAGGCTTCGGTGTAGCTCTTGGAGTACAACCAGTTTTGCACCTTTTTGAGCGGCTTCACGAATGGCACTTATTGATTTTGCCATATTGTCCTTTGCGTTATCGGTATTGCTTTGTTGCACTAACGCAACGGTTAATTTTGCAGGGCTTGTCATTGTGCTGCTCCAGCTAAAAATCCACGAGGTAATTGCATTGTAATACAGTGCAGGCTGCCAAATTGTTCAATGATTGGTTGGCAATTTACGCCAATAATAGTGTGTTGTGGGTATGCTTTTTGAACTTGTGCAAGAGCACGTTCATCATTGGCATCATTATACGTTGGCACAAGCACAGCATTATTAATAATTAAGTAGTTAGCGTAGGTAGCCGGTAAGCGTGTTTGCTCATCGTCATAAGCGGCTTTTGGCCACGGTAACTCAATTAAGTTATATGGGGTGTTATCGGCAGTTTTAAAGGTTTTTAGTTGTTTTTCCATCGCATCAAGTGCGCTAAAATGCTCATCAGTTTTATCGTCACACTGCACATATACAAGGGTATTATTTGGAGCAAAACGCACTAAAGTATCAATGTGGCTGTCGGTGTCATCGCCCGCTAAATAGCCATGTTCAACCCATAAAAAACTCGTCGCGCCTAAGTGCTCTTTCAAAAGTGCTTCAATATCATTTGGGTTTAAATCAGGGTTACGGTTTTTATTAAGCAAACACTCACTGGTTGTTAGCAACACACCGTGCTCGTTTATTTCAATACCGCCACCTTCAAGTACCATATCGAGCGCTTGATATTGGTTGTTTGTGCTACTTAGCTCTTTTACCAAAGTACGATTAATTTGATTGTCTAATGTGCTTTCAAACTTATTGCCCCAACCATTAAAAGTAAAATCATATACTTTTAATTGTTCTGTTGAATCAATAGCGGCGCAAGTAAGCGGACCATGATCGCGCGCCCAGGTATCGTTAGTAGGCGTTACTACAAAATGAACACGATTAAGAGAGACGTTAGCACTATTTAGTAATGCTGTAATATGCACTTTTAAGGCACTGTTATGCGCCACAATAACAAGCTGTTGCTGCGTTGTTATGTGTTTAGCAAGTTCAATATATACAGGTTCTACACGCGCTAAGTTGTCGGCCCAATCGGTGTCTTTGTGAGGCCATGTAAGCATAACAGCGTCTTGCTCGGCCCATTCTGGTAAAAGTCTAAAGTTCATGAATTTTATATACTAATTAAGATGGCGCTAGTTTAGCATTTTACATAAAGATGTCAGCTAATTATCACTGTTTAGGTCGCCTTGGTTTTGATCAAGTTCTTGACGTTTTTTAAGTTGGCGGGTTTGAGCATGTAAACTCGCTCTAACAATAAGTTCTTGGTCAGTGGTTCTAATTGCGGTAAAGAGCATAGTGTATTGGTAGTGTTCGCTATCTTGTTTTTCTACTGCCACAACTTCGGTGTAACAATAAACCGCAGAGGCCTCGTGGTGCAAAAACAGTTTGGTTCTAAATGCTTGGCCAATTGAGTGTACTTCAGGTGATGTAAAACGAATACCGCCACCGCCGTAGCTATCACATTGTATTGCGTTATCTTGGGCTTGTTCTGAGGCCAAAATATGGCTCATTATTAAATCTATTTTACGTGACTGCGCTTGTAAAAAAGTAGCTAGCTCTTGTGCTATATCGCCTAAGTTACGCAGTGGGCGTAACGAGCTTTGCTCAAGCTCACTTACTTCATTTGCTAATCTAAATAGTGGGGGAATGTCGTCTTCAAGCTCAAGCTGCGATTTAGGAACTTGTCCGTTTGATACGGGAAATAAATTTACTCTTATACTTTCATTAATTTGAAAGTACTGCTCAAACTCACCTAATCTTTCACTATTCATTATGTTCTCCACCACGTATTTATTTAATAGTAGCGTTGTGAGTACTAAATTGCTAGCAGATAAAATAACGCATAGCGGGCTAAATGCTTTGTTTACATTCAATTTTTAACATACTAATTATGATAATAAATACACTAAGAGATATTTAGGGGTAGTTACAAAAAAGCGGCCAATGTCATCCTAACATTGGCCGCTTGGGTATTGATTCATCAGCGTGTACTTATTTAAGTAGATCGGCTAATTCATGTAAATCTTTCACAACGTGATCTGGTTTTTTAGCTAATGGGTAAAGTGCTTTACCTGGGCGTGCTATAAAAGTGGTTTGTAAGCCTGCTTCTTTTGCACCAGCAACATCCCAGCCATGGGCTGCAATCATCATTGCTTCATTTGGTGCTACGTTTAGCTTTTTAAGTACCCACTCATACGCACGTAAGTCTGGTTTGTAAATTTTAATATCTTCAATGCTGTAACGCGCATCAAAGTAAGACATTAAACCAGCGCTTTCAAACTGTGCCTTTACACCTTTGTTTGAAGAGTTTGTAAGGCTTACTAACTTATAGCCCTGTGCTTTGAGTTTTGCCAGTCCTTCTTTAACATCGCTGTGGGGAGGAAGCGTTAAAAGAGGCGTAACAATAGCTGTTTTAGCTTGTTCACTTGTAATATCAATGTTGTTGTTTTGAGCAACCATAAGGAGTGATGCCACACCGATTTGCCCAAAGTCGTGGTAACTACCGCTTACTGTATCTACTAATGAATGATGCAGCATAGTTGAAAACCACAGTGGTAATAAATCTTCACGTCCGCCTAGCGCTTTACCAATAGAGGTACGCATTGACGTTAAATCAAGTAGGGTTTCGTTTACATCAAAAATAAGCACTTTAGGTTTTGCTTGTTCTTTTGGTTCATCAGCGACTGCATAACCAGATACAAGGCTTGTGCCCACAAGTAGTGAAAGAGTAAGTGTTTTTAACGATTTTAAAATAGACATTAATTATTCTCCGATTCAAGTGCTGTCATAACATCAATAGGTTCTGCGCGTAGGGTGTAATCTTCGCTTAAAAATGCGTATGTAATAACACCTTCTTGGTTTATCACATAGGTGGCCGGTAGCGGTAATTTAAAGCTTTTATCGCCGTAGTAGTGTTCAAAATCAATACCAAATTGTGTATATAACGCTTGAATACGCTCATCAAGTTTAAACAATAAACCAAATTGCTCAGCTACTTTATTGCTCACATCGCAAAGCACGTCAAATTCAAGGTCGTTTTTTTGTGCAGTTGAGAGAGTTTCATCAGGTAGTTGTGGTGATATTGCGACTAACTGAGCACTTTGAGTTTTAAATTGTGGTAAGTAGTCGTTAAGTGCTTTTAGTTCTAGATTACAATATGGGCACCAGCCACCACGGTAAAAGCTAATAATTACCGGGCCTTTTTTTAATAAATCTGCAAGCTCAATGTTTTCGCCGTTATGGTTGGCTAAGCTAAAGTTTTCTACTTTTTGACCAATTTGCAATGCATTGTCTTTTATATGCTGTGCAATTAGCTCTTCGTTTGTAGTGTTCATTAGTGCCAAAACGTCAGCTGGCAATTTGGCATCTTTTTGTACGTTATAGGCATCTATTTGCGCTTTTAAACTCATGATTGAACCTCAATAATTAGACTATTTGCAATTATAGTGTTTTAGATATTTAAATAAACATTGCAATACTGAAAGCTTCATTCGAAAATATTAAACATTGAAAAGTGCACAATGGCATCTTTATGTATAATTTAAGCGACCTAGAAACATTTATAGCTGTAGTTGAAAACAAGGGCGTACTTGCTGCTGCCCGCGAGCAGCGTTTATCGCCTGCAACGGTGAGCCATCGCTTAAGTAAACTAGAGCGTGAGCTTGCTACAGTACTTGTTTTTAGAGATAGCAGGCGAGTACGGTTATCTCCCGCAGGTGAAATATTTTATACGCGTGTGGGGGCTATAATAGAAGCCCTTCACGATGCTGAACATAGTATTGGCGCGCGCAGCTCATCGGTGAGTGGTTTACTACGCGTGACCATGCCGCCTTGGGTTTTTTCAAAATACGTAATGCCTAAACTCAATGAGTTTGAGCAAGCTTACCCTGAACTAAAGCTTGATTTTTTAATAACGGATCATTTTGTAAATGTGGTTGATGACGCGCAAGATGTTGCAATTAGGGTGGGAAAATTAAATGACTCAGGATTACTTTCTCGTAAAATCGTAAACAATAGTCGCATACTGTGTGCAGCCCCTAGCTATATAGAAAAGTACGGCATGCCTGAAAATTTAACGCAATTGAGTGAGCATTATTGGGTTTGCCTGCCGTGGCAACGCCAGTTAAAGCTTTTTGACGAACACAAAAAAATACATACCTTTAATGCTAAAACTCGTTTTACTATTTCAAACTCCGATAATATGACACAAGCTGCCATTGCAGGTCATGGTATTGCTATTAAATCAAAAATAGCGATTAATGAAGATCTTAAAAACGGTATTTTGGTTGAAGTTATGCCAGGGGTAATGGCACAAGATGATGCACCGGTTTGGTTTTTACGTCCGCAAAATAGTTTAACAACCCGCAAAACCGATGTATTTTATGATTTTATGAAATCACTATTTTTGAGCTGCGAATAAGCGTTTAAATGAGCGTTTTACTCCAATTAAAAACAAATAACCAGTAAGCTCTGCAAGCAAGGCAACAATTATGGCTGCAACAATGGCGGCTATAATAGAGTCTTTTTTCAAAATGATTTGACCTTCAAAGCGTTGCCATACTTGTTGCTTTATATCGCTCATGCCACTGATCATAGTAAATATATACGGAGATTTCTCAAACCTATTTACGGCTATCTGTAAATCTTGCTGTCGCTCGTAAAGAGTACTGATATTACTTGCCCCTTTGTTCACAATTTCATCATCAATATTTTGATAGTGTTTTATTAGCTTAGTTAAATCATTATTGAAATACTTAGCTGCATCGCTTTTAAAAGGCGCAACGGCATTATTAGCTTCAATTAACTGGGCTGATAATGCTTGACCAAAGTCACTTACAAATGCAGGTATTTGCACTCCAAGTAGTAAACCGAATGCAAAGAAACTAAGTCGTATATAATCTAAAAGTTTACTCATTTATCTTCCTATGCATTTAAATAACCCAGAATTAACATTTGAGCTTGTTTTTATGTCAAAAACTCGTAATCTATTGGGGCGTGTTAACCTTTGTGGATTGAAATTTGTTCAATCTAGGTACGATTTAATCGCGGCGCGAGGTTTGTAACCTAGCGGGCTAAGTCAAAACCGAGCAACAAAGAGTTAATCGTCCCTAGAAAGAACCCAACGGGCAGCGCATGTTTGGCATTTATGCTGCGTTATCACTTATTTATGGGGAGTAACCACACTACATAGGCTCTGCCTTGCCTAAATACCAAACGTACTGCTGCAAATTCAACCACGAAAGGCCAACACGCCCTAATAATAAAAATAACAACAGGTGGATGTTAAGGATGACGAAAAAAGTAAAGTTCACGTCAACATTTGTTGATATTTCTAAACAGCTCAAACGTTTTGTATCGCGCATTGTTCAACCCGACGATGTAGAAGATATTGTGCAAGAAACTTTTGTAAAAAGCTATGAAGCTGATTTAAAACAAGACATCCAGTTTACCCGCAGTTATATGCTAAAAACAGCAAAACATCTAGCACTCAACCATATAGCTAAGTGGGACAATAAATTTAATGATTCGTTAGAAAACGATAACGAATTGCCCGTATTACTCAAATCAATGAAGCTCGAAGACGAATACACATCTAAAGAGCGTTTTTTACTTTTTTGTAGAGCTACTGAGCAACTAAGCTCATCGATTCGTAAATGCTTTATATTAAAAAAAGTTTACGGTATGAGCCAAAAAGAGATAGCAGACCAAATGCAGTTAAGCCAAAGCACTGTTGAAAAACACATTGCCAAAGGATTGTTACAAACCATGTTATACATGCGTGAACATGAGCAAAGCCCTCAAACGAACCTTAAAGCTCAAGCACATCCTATATCAGTTAAGAGGGTCGCAGAATGAGTAATGTTCATCAATTTAATTCAAAAGATTTAATCTTAGAAAAGTCATGTGATTGGATAAGCGCGATTGATCGTGGTTTAACTGATGATGAAAAAGAGCAATTTAAATTATGGATGATGCAAAGCACTGCACATCAAGACTCTATATACGAGCTTGCTCAGCTTTGGGATGAGCTTTCAGTATTAAACGAATTAAGTCATTTATTTCCTCAGCGCAACAATACTAAAACATCAAAAAACAAGTGGATGTTTTCTTACTCAATTGCAGCGAGTTTGTTTGCAGCGTTAATGGTATGCAGCTACTTATTAATTAACTTAGAAAATGGCTACAACCAAGAGCTTGCTAAAGTTAATTACACTAAAATTTACAAAACAAAAGTAGGCGAGCAAGCAACGTATGTATTGCCAGACGGCACCATAGTGCAGCTTAATACTAATAGCTTACTAGAAGTTGCTTATAGTAAAGGCCGCAGGCAGTTATTACTTAGTCGTGGAGAAGGGCGCTTTAATGTAGCAAAAGATGCGACGCGTCCGTTTAGTGTTATGGCTGGTGATAAAAGTTTTACCGCGTTAGGCACGGTATTTAATGTACAACGCAATACTTCATCAGATTTAGAACTGGTGGTTACTGAAGGCAAAGTGATGATCACTGATCCAAGTGTAGCGGTTGATGCAAATGACTTTAAAGATTATCAACTTGCAGATAATAGCACGAAAAAAATTCGTCAAATTAATGCCAATATTGTTACCTCAGGCGAAAAAGCAGTTATTGAGCAAAGTGTTACAAAACCAATTACGCAGCTTTCAATGAACGACGTACAACGCGATTTGGCATGGCAAAACGGGATGCTTATTTTTAATGGAGAAGAGCTAAGCGATGCTTTAAATGAAGTAAGCCGCTATACAGCCACACGTTTTGAGCTTTCATCAGCTGAGCTTGCCAGTATTAAAGTCGCTGGAGTATTTAAAGCCGGTGACGTTGAAGGTTTACTAGAAAGTTTACAAACTAACTTTTCGATTGATCATGAGCGTTTAGGTGAGCATGTAGTAACGCTAAAACACCATACAGAATCATAAGTAGACGTTATGCAAATCAAACTAATGTTAGGTAAAGTTACATCAATAAAGATTGAACGTAAAAAAAACATTAAAAAAAAGAAACAAACCCATAGAGGATTTTTGTTTGTCAGCTGTTTATATAAGTTGCGCAGTAACCAAACGCATTTATTGAGTGGATTTAGTGTGCTTGCACCGGCTATTTTTAGTTTAAGTGTACAAGCAGCAACACAAACCACTGGGCAAATGGTGCAATTTGATATAAAAGCGCAGCGAGCAGACAAAGCCTTAATTGAATATGCTAAACAAACAGAGCAAACCGTGGTGTTTTCTTATGAGTTGGCAAAGCAGTATGACGCAAATTCAGTTTATGGATTTTACACTCAGCTAGATGCTCTAGAGGCATTATTAGGTGGGACTGAGCTCGATGCGGTTGTTGATCAAAATGGTTTACTGAGTATAAAACTCAAACAAATCAACAGGAATGATAACAACATGATGAAGCTTTCAGCGGTCAGTGCAGCAGTATTACCAGCTTTACTTGCAGTAAATTCGCAAGGTGTAAACGCAGCAGAAGAAGTCGCTCAAGAAAAAATTGAAAAAATTGCTATTGTCGGTAGCCGTGTAGCAGGACGTTCAGTTGAAGATTTACCCGTTCCAGTAGATATCCTAAGTGCAGAAGCGCTTGAAAATACGGGCCAAACAGAAGTTGGTCGTATGCTTCAGTCTATCGCCCCTTCATTTAACTTTTCAAGCTCTGCAATTAGTGATGGTACAGATGCTTTAAGACCTGCGACACTTCGCGGTTTGGGCCCCGATCAAACATTGGTGTTAATTAACGGCAAACGTCGTCATCAAGCAAGTATTATTCATATTAATGGCTCTGTTGGGCGTGGTACCGCAGGTACTGACATGAATGCAATTCCAGCTTCTGCAATTAAACGCATTGAAGTATTACGTGATGGCGCTGCTGCTCAGTATGGTTCTGATGCAATTGCAGGTGTTATTAATATTGTGCTCAAAGATGGTAGCGAAGGTGGTAAAGCGGCTATTAACTACGGTCAATATTCTGAAGGCGATGGCGAAACCATTAACCTTGATTTTAATAAAGGCTTTGCGCTAGGTGATGACGGTTATTTAAATACAACTATCAATTACCGTGACCGTGCACCGACTAACCGTGCCGGTTTACATGGCTCTTGTCAGTTTTATGGTTGTACAGAACTAAGTGACGGCACTTTACTTGCTGGCGATCCGCGTGAGCTGACAGCCGATCGTGATACCTTTAGAATTGGTGATGCTGACTCTCAGCAGTTTGGTTTAACAATTAATACCGGTTACGAGTTAGGTGATGGCGAGCTTTACGGCTTTATTACTTACTCAACACGTGAAAATGAGTCGGCTGCATTTTTCCGTCATAATGCAAATGCAGGTGGTAACCCAGTACTACAAGATAACGATGCGACGATTCCGCTAGGTTTCTTACCAAAAATCAACACAACTATCGATGATATCTCGTACAACTTTGGTTATAAAACTGAATTTGATAACGATGCAAGCCTTGATTTATCTTACACCTATGGCGAGAACAGTATTGATTACACTACAAGTGACACTATCAATGCCTCATACGCTAACTTTTTACGTTATGACCAAGGTTTAAGTGCAGCTGATATTCGTACAACTATTCCACGTGAAGCGTACGCTTACGGCATGGAATTATCATTGCAAACAATCAATATTGATTTTACACAAAACTTTGATGATTATTCGTTAGCGATGGGTGCTGAAATACGTACTGACGAATACCGTATTTTAGAAGGTAATGAATATGCGTACCGCGATTACGACACACTAAATGGTGTAAGTATTTACAGCGGTTTAAGTGGCGGTGTTGGCTCTGAAGATGCATCGGGTGGTTCACAAGGTTTTGGTGGTTCATCACCTGCGTCTTCAGTGGATGAGTCACGTGATGTAATTTCATTTTACGTAGATGCAGAATCTTATGTAATTGAAGATGTGATTTTATCTGGAGCACTTCGCTACGATAACTACAAAGGTTTTGGCGATACAGTAAACTTTAAACTTGCTGGTAACTGGTCTATTACCGACGATATTTCATTACGTGGTGCATTAAGCTCAGGATTTAGAGCGCCTTCAATGCAGCAGCTTTACTTTAATAACGTAAGCACACAATTTGTTGTTGATACTAATGGGAATTTAGTTGCAGAAGAAGTTGGTACATTTAGAAATGATTCAACACTTGCGCAAAGTTTAGGTATTCCAAAACTTAAAGAAGAAAAATCACAAAACCGTAGTTTAGGTATTGTGTATAACGTTACCGATAATATTAATGTAACCGTTGATTACTACTCGATTGATATTGACGACCGTATTGTAATTAGTGATCGCTTAGGTAAAGGGTTATCTACAAGCCTTGATGCAGCACTAAATAGTGCAGGTGCTGGCGTAGGGCAGTTTTTCTTAAATGGTGCTGATACAGAAACTCGTGGTGTTGATTTTGTAGCAACGTGGAACACTGAAGGTTTAGGCGGCACGCTTGATTTTACACTTGCAGCTAACTTTACCAAAACAGATGTTGTATCGTTGTTCTCTCCTGCTGGCTCAAGCCTTGAGACAGTAAAAGTAGAAGATATATTCTCAGCTGAAGACATCTCTATTATAGAAGAGTGGCAACCAGAGGACCGTATTAACTTAAGTGCGCTTTATCAACGTGATGATTGGACTGTTAACCTGTCACTTAATCGTTTTGGTGAATACACAGTAGAAGATGGCGGTCGTCAAACGTATGGCGCAGAAATTTTAACTGACGTTAAAGTTAACTACTTCGTTACTGAAGATTTATCAGTAAATATTGGTGCAAATAACTTGTTCGATGTTTACCCAGATAAAAATGAAATAGGTAACTCTCGCTCAGGTACTATTGTGGATGCTAGTGGCAACACAGTAATAAGTAGCTCAGGTGTGTTTGACTACTCACGTCGTTCGGCTCCGTTTGGATTTAACGGTGCTTACTACTACGTAGGTGCAGAATACCGTTTTTAATTAATAACCTCCCTTTTGTTATTTAACTCAAAGGGCCGTAAGGCCCTTTTTTTGGTTTTAGCTTGGGCTGATTTTATTTAGAAATCAAACTTATTGGATAATCATCGTATTGCTTAATATTATTCATTACATTCATTAAAGTATTATGTGTACTGTTTTCGTCTGCGGTTATAAGTACCGAACTTATTTCATATTTAGCCGCGAACATAGCTAAGTTAGTCGCAACTTGCTCTAAATCAATTAACCTCCCAGAAAAATATACTCCGTTACTTTCATCAATTCTAAATAAAGCATTTTTAACAGGCTTATCTATTTGAGGGCTGTCGAGTGGTCGGTTTAATTCAATAGCCACAGGTTTTACAAAAGATGTAGTTACAATAAAGAAAATTAGTAATATGAACACTATGTCTAACATCGGGGTCATATCTACATCAGCATTATTTTGTAGTTTGGTTAGTTTTTTCATATTGGACCTTATTTTTAATTAAATGCTGCGGCGCCACAGCAAGGTTTTAGGTACCTATTAACAAAATTAGCACAGCAAAAATAAAGCGTGGTTAAATAAATATTCTAATAACATTAAATATTTGTACTAATTATGTATTTAAAATGTGGCGAAATAAGGTGGTGTTTATACCGATCTGCTTAAAAATGGGTCTATTTAGCATCGTTATAATGTAATTCAATTTGTTAAATTGCTTAAAAAACTATGTAGGTTGGTATTAGAGGTAATAAAAAACCCAGCTCGAGGCTGGGTTCTAGTTATGCGCTATGTAAGCTTAATGCTTTTGCATACGGCTCATTTCTGCATGGCAGCTTTGCATTGTTAATAATGTTTTAGCCAGTGCAGCTTCGCAGTCAGCTGGTTGCGGTTTATCCATTGCTGCTTTAATTTCTTCAAGGGTTTTATCTTCTACCTCTTCAAGCTCTTTTACATACGTGCTGTCGTTGTGTGAGGTGAAAGTAGTCAATAGGGCTGTGTACGCACGTCGTGCTTCAACTGCGAAAGATGAGCCATCTTCGCGTTCGCCTTTTTCATTAATTGCATATGGCTGCAAGCGCTCAACACTCACTTTTCGGGCATCTATCATACGCTGAAAAAGTGCACCAATAGCAGGGTCTTCAACTTTTTCCTGTGCTTTTTGATAAAAATCGATGCCGCTGTTCATAACTTGAATGATGTCAGTAATATGATTTACTTCTGATCCTTGATGGGTGTTCATAATGACCTCTTTAATTAAATGAATGTATAGTTCAATTTAATAAAAGCAATGTATGTTCCACGTTTCAATGGTTATGTAGTCATTTGATTTTATTGGTTTAATTTCATCTCAGTAGGGTGCTAAGTTAACAGGCAAAAAATTAACCTAGCAATTTTTACATTATATTGTGTAATAAAGTTATTTTAGCTCTTCAGCTACTTCAGCTACTTTTTGACGTAACCAAATGTGACTCGCATCGCGATGTAACAGTGGGCTCCAAATCATATCAAGCTCAAAAGGAGGAATTGGAAATGGTGGCTCTAAAATTTTAAGCCCCGGATCATCTAAATATATATTTGCGGCTTTTGAAGGAAGGGTCGCAATCAAATTTTTCTCTTTAGCTAAATGAATTGCTACATGGTAGTTACGCGTAAAAGTGGCAATATTACGATGCTTACCAAAGTGAGCAAGTGCTTCGTCAACCCAGCCAAGTTTTTGCACATCTTTAGGGTCCATGCCCACACCTACACCAAAACCTGTTTTACTCACCCATATATGGCGTGCTTTTAAATAGCTGTCGAGGCTAAAGTTTTCAATTATAGGGTTATCGGCTTTTACTAAGCAGCAAAAACTATCTTTCCAAATACGTTTATGATGAAAAGACTGCGGTAAGTTTTCAAAACGGTTGATTGCCATATCTACTTTACCGTTTTCTACATCATGAAAGGTGACATCACTTGGTGTGAGTATATCTAAAGTAGTATCGGGGGCTTCTTCGTGCAATTTACTTAAAAGCTTTGGTGCTAATGTACTTGCAGCGTAATCACTGGCCATTATTCTAAACACACGCTTACTTTGGCTTGCCTCAAATTCTCGATTAGGTGCTAGAGTTTCTTCAAGGGTCATTAAAATGCCACGAATAACGGGTTGTAACTCCAAAGCACGCTCGGTAGGTACCATACCATCGCTGGTACGAACTAAAATAGGGTCGTTAAATAAGTTACGAAGACGTTTAAGGCCATTACTCATTGCAGGTTGCGTTATACTCAATTGATTAGCAGCGCGTGTTACGTTGCATTCTCGCAGCAATGTATCGAGGTAAACGAGTAAATTTAAATCTATTTTGCTTATATTCATTGTGTGTGTCCTTTAGCGCTTACCAGTGGTGAATAAAGCGCTGTGCTGTCGGGTATGGGTAAATATGACTTACCTGACCATTTTTTATATTTTGTTGTGCCTGCTTCCAAAAGCTAACATCTATAAGCTCTGGGTGAGTGCTGAGTAAAAACTTTTTATACATAGGGTTTGGCATTACAAATGTACAAAGTTGCTCAGGAAATACGTCCTGTGGTGCAACAGAGTAACTTTGTTCATCCATTAAATAGTCGTCATAGCTCTTTGCTTTTGGTAATGCTCTAAAGTTCATATCGGTTAGATATTGGACTTCATCGTAATCGTAAAAAATAATACGTTTGTGCTTACTTACACCAAAGTTTTTTAAGAGCATATCACCAGGGAATATATTAACAGCAATCATTTCTTTTAGGGCTTGCCCATATTCTTCAATCGCGTCGGCAGCACTTTCTTCATCAGCATTTTCTAAAAACAAGTTAAGAGGTGTCATTCGCCGTTCAATATACAAGTGCTTGATGATCAACCAATCGCCCTCAATTACCATTGATGAGCCAATTGTTTTATGTAATTGCGCAAGTAAATTACTATCAAAACGCGCTAAAGGAAATACGACGTTAGAATACTCTATGGTATCGGCCATTCTGCCAACGCGATCATGGTTTTTTACGAGTTGATAACGCTTTAATACGGTATCACGGCCAAAGGGTTTACTCTCACCAAATTTGTCTTTTATTACTTTAAAAACATAACCAAATGAGGGAAGGGTAAATACCATCATCACCATACCGGGAGTCCCCGGTGCAATTGTAAACTCATCACTAGAGTGAGATAAGTGATTTAAAAACTCTCGGTAAAACTCAGTTTTCCCCTGTTTATGAAAACCCACTGCATTATAGAGCTCAGCAAGTGTTTTGTTTGGCATAAGTTGATTTAAAAACCGGACAAGTGCTGAAGGTGCGTGAGTCTCTACCATAAAGTAGGCGCGGGCAAAGCCAAAAATAACACGCATTTGAGATGACTTAGTTAAAAGTGCATCTAAATATAATCCGTTATCTTCATCGTGTAATACAGCGATTATAAAGGGCTGAACCCCACTTTTTGAAACAACACGACCAACAATATAGGCTGCTTTATTACGATAAAAAGGTGTGTGTAAAATATCAAAGCGCATTTGCCAAGGTTGGTGATGTGTATCGGGTGCTTGTTTATAAAAAGCTTTAACAAGGAGGCGGATATCACGCTCTAAATTTACAAATGGGGCTTTAAAATCAAAATGATTAATAATGCGTTTTATTGTTGGTTTGAGGCCATCAACTACAGGAAAGTATGTTCTATATTCTGCCTCTACAGGCACTGAAGGAGCATCTTTTAAGGTTGCTTCTACAAATATAAAGTCATTATGAAAATAGCGCCTATGGTACAGCCGGCAAAATACAGAGTTATAAAAAGTTTCTGCGAGCTCTGCTTGGGGATGAAAACATAAAAAATGCTGGTATATCTTTTTAACTTCAAGCCATAGGCTTTCATCGAGTTGTTCGGTTGGGGTTTCTTTTTTTAGCGCTTGCGTGGTTTCGTTAACACGATCATCATAATAGCTGATACGCAAACGGCTGATATCATTAATTGCTTGCCAATCTTTTTTTGCAAAGGCAAGAGGGGCTTTGGCTGTTGTTTTTTGAAATAACTGATAGTGCCTTTTAAAACCCGTTAAAATTAATTCAGCAATATGGCGAGGTTGCATTTGCACTCCTTAAAAGTCCCTAGAGTTTATACTCTATTGTGTTAAGGGTATGTTATTTTAAGTTTAAAACCAAGATAAATGTTACTTACTAACTAAGAGTAACTTATTGGAATTGAGCTATCTTTTTTTCGAGAATTTTAATTTGTTTAGTCACAGCCGATACGTTTTTCTTATATGTTTTATTAATTATTTTTAGTTTTTTAGTAATGTCTTTAGTAATACGCTTTTTATCATCAATGGCTAAGATATGATTTAACCGCTCTTGTTGTTTGTATTCAGCACGCTCTTTATTACGATCAAGTATTGTTAGTTTATGGTTATTACTGCGAAGCTCTGCCTGTAAGCCAGATAGAAGCCTTTCACGCTCAAGTTCGTTTAGTTGTTTAGTGTAGTCAACCTTAGGACCAGAATACTGATTACCCGTTGTGTTAACTTTATAAGTCGTTGCTTCGTCGTCACAGGGGAGTTGAGAAAAGACAGTGCCTTTTTCTGTTACACATTTGTAGTAAGTGGTATCGCTAAAGCTAAAAAAACTGATAAGTAAAAAGCTAGAATGGAGAATATAACGAGAAGTTTTAAACATACATGTCATCCTTGGTTTTTATATCTAACAACAATATAAAACTATAACCTAGCTTGGTGGTATATCAAGCTAGGTTAGGATAACTGTTATTGGGTAAAGGTTTTGAGCTTTTTAATACTCTGTACTAAAAATGGTATATCTAAACCTTGTTCAATAGAAAAACCTTCAGCGGCGGAAATGTTTTTAAAGTTACCATCTGAATCTATTAAGGTAATCCTATCTTTTTTATAGGCTATAACAACACCCTGAGAGTAGTTCACGCCCATATCGTCTTTTTTCTTGTATAGATTAACGCCTAGCATTGTTTGCTTGGCAATAGCTTTGCAATTTAAATATTGCCCAACGCTTGTTGCAATTAAATCGCTAGGTTGAATTAGCCCATCTACCTTAGAAATACGTTTGTCAGAGCTGTATAAAGTTGAGGTGGTTACTACTTCTTGCTTGTTATTGGCAAGACTAAAAGCAAAAACCTGTGTTTCATCATCTCGAACAGTAGGGGTATCACTCGCTTTAATTACTCGAATAGCACTAGAGCTATGTGCTTGATCATTAATAAAGCTTAGTTCTTCAATGTCAGTTACTTCAATGCTACGGCGCTGACTTTGCCAAACTGGGAGTGTCTGCTCGGTTAAAATTGCTGCTTTATAAAAAGCGGGTAAACCATACACTAAGCTAAATAACGTATCGTCATGATTTGTTGGCTGTAAAAACTGCTCTGTTTTGTGCATGTTTTTATTCTCGGCAACAAACTTTTCGAGTTGTTGTTGAGTTTCAAATACAAATATATCTACATTGGCTTGTGTGTAGTCCTCGCATTTTTCAAGCGGGCTTGGCATTTGATAACTAATATTTTGGTTATTAATTTTTACGTTGTGTGCTTGCTCGTAGCTTTCTATATCTAGCAGATCATTTTTAGCTAACAAGCTTTTAGCGGTAGTAGGGTATGAAAGTGGCAAAACATTATCTTGTTTTGTTACGTCAAAGTTTAAATTGGCGTCAGCCCAAATATGAATACTGTGGCTAAGCGAAAAACACACGATTAAAAAAGAAATTGCGTAACGTGCAAATTTATATTGCTTTAAACGCTCAAGGTGGTGCCATGTGTAATTACTAACAAGTAGCTGAAAGCCTAAAATAACAACAACAATACCACTGGCTAAAATGGTTGTTAAAGCAGGAGAGCTTGTTAAACGATGCCACAACAATGAAATGATCTCAGGTAAGGCAGATATACTTAGGTGATAACCTAAATTAACATACACATAAGCATCAAGAGTAAGCAATGATGCGCCTACAGTGGCTATTACAGCGGCCATGCCACGAATGTGTCGTGGGTAGGGGAATATTAAACTAAGCGGAAATACCGTCAGCACAAACGCTAAAAAGGCTATAAAACTAGTGTGGCTTAGCCAAGTAACTAGCATATAGGTAATGCCTAAAAAGCTTGTAGGTGGCGAGTCTGCAAATAAATAGCTTAAGCTAATAAGTAGGGCTAAGCCGATATTGGCAAAGGTAAACCAATGCCCCCAACTTAGCAGCTGACTCGCTTTTGATGAAAATTGATTGTGCTGCGATAAATTCATAAATTTTATTTAACCGACTGCGCGAGCGCTTTTGCAAAGTTCTCGGTTACAGCTTGTCTTTTCCCTGTTGGTACATGCTCTTTTAAGATATGCGTGATAGAATTTCCTAAACACATAAGACTTAAATCAACCGGCGCATTGTGTTTAGTTAGCACATCAATAAGCTGATCGACGATTTGTTCTACTTCTTCATTAGAGTATTTTGATAAGATTGGCATTAGTTGGTTCAATAAAATAGTTATATTCTCGTATTTTAACACTAGAGGCGTGAAAAACAAAGATGACAACAGACGTTAAAAAATTAGTCGTTCACTATGTAGACAAAAAAGACGACGATACGCAAATTCACCTTCGAAATGATGAGATGGTAATTAACGATAAAGTAGCCGTTTTTATCGAACAATTACATCATGCATACAATGGTAAACCTGGTAAAGGTTATTGTGCTTTCAGTGGTGACAAAAACAGTGTTGTAGCATCTGCAATGCAAAGTTACCGTAATGATGAGTTAGGCTTTTGGCATATGACCGAGCAAGCCTCAACGGTTTTAAAAGAAGAGCTTGATAAGTATGCATTTAGTGAAACAGGCTATTTAGTATTTTGTCATTACCAGTACGTTGCAACTGATTACATGCTAATTGCGATGATTAACATCAAAGAGCATTATTCTATGACCTCAGAGCTTGATTTAGCCGCTTCTCGTCATTTAGACATATCACGCATGCAACTTGCTGCTCGTATCGATTTAACAGCGTGGGATACACAAGCTGACGACAACCGTTATATTTCATTTATCAAAGGGCGAGCTGGACGTAAAGTTGCTGACTTTTTCTTAGACTTTTTAGGTTGTGAAGAGGGTATTGATTCAAAACAGCAAAGCCAAGTAATGCTTAGCGCAGTAGAGGATTATTTATCTGAGCAAAAATTTGATAAATCAGAAAAAGACGATTTACGTAAACAAGTTTTTGACTACTGTAATGACTGTGTGACAACTGGTGAAGATGCCAGCGTAAGCGAGCTATCTGCAACGCTTACAAAAGGCGATGACAGCCCGTTTGATAGTTTTTGTAAAGAACAAAGCTATGACTTAGAAGAAACTTTCCCTGTTGATAAGAAAACCGTAACCAGCATGGTTAAGTTCTCAGGTCTTGGTGGTGGTGTGAGTGTAAGCTTTGAACGTAAACACTTAGGTGAGCGCGTAACTTACAACGAGGCAACGGACACGCTTGTAATTAAAGGTATTCCGCCAAACTTAAAAGATCAGTTACAACGTTTTATGGAAAGTGAAAGCGAGTAAATTTCACAAGTAAAAAGCAGATTTAAGAGCGCGGTATTTATATCGCGCTTTTTTGTATCGGTATATAAATTCGTTGCATCGGAAAAAAAACCTTAAAGATTTATTTCACATAGAGAAGTGAAAGAGGAGTAAATGAGAAAACACAAGTCATGCTTTATTGACAGGCTTAGCCTTATTACTACCTCTAAAAGCGCA
Organism: Pseudoalteromonas sp. SG45-1; assembly: GCF_014164135.1. Classification (NCBI taxonomy): domain Bacteria; kingdom Pseudomonadati; phylum Pseudomonadota; class Gammaproteobacteria; order Alteromonadales; family Pseudoalteromonadaceae; genus Pseudoalteromonas; species Pseudoalteromonas sp. SG45-1. Next base: position 93,595 of record NZ_JACJEP010000010.1, on the reverse strand, counting down.
GCATCTCTTAACCTCTTTGTGAAAAAATTACTTTTTACGGGCTTTGTGCCCGTCACGCCAACAAGTTGTGCGTCTACAGGTTAATTTTATTCACGGTGTTAAATTTGGCTGTAGTAGTGAAGCTTGCT
>NZ_JACJEP010000010.1:0-93367 GCF_014164135.1 Pseudoalteromonas sp. SG45-1 | reverse complement strand
TAATTTTATTCACGGTGTTAAATTTGGCTGTAGTAGTGAAGCTTGCTTACGCGAGAAGCAACGCTTCTGTTTATTTAATTTCTTTGCTAATAAAACCACTTAAAGATCTATTGCACAAAGAGAAGAGAAAGAGGAGTAAATGAGAAAACACAAGTCATGCTTTATTGACAGGCTTAGCCTTATTACTACCTCTAAAAGCGCAGCGTCTCTTTACCTCTTTGTGAATAAATCGCTTATTGTGGGCGTGAAGAAACTTTAATAATTATTCAAATCATATAAACAAAAAAGCCCCGCTATTTATTAAATAGCGGGGCTTTTTAATGAATGTTAGTTATTAATCAACACTCATTGTTTTAGTCATTGCAGAGCTTGCACGACCAGCAGGTTTGATTGAACCTGCACGTAAACCACTGTCTGGAACTAGTTCACGTTTATCGTGAGCCATTGCTACAGACGTATGTTTCACTTCGCTATCAGCTACAGGAGTAGGTTGTGCCATTGGCGCACTTGCTGACCCTTGAGTAACCGCTGTTTTAACATGCGGTGCTGATTTTTCAGTTTTCACTTTTGCTTCAACTTTAGCAGGCTCTTCAGTTGCTACTGGTGTTTCAACTTTAACTGGCTCTTCAGTGGCTACTGGCGTTTCAGCTTTAGCCGGTTCTTTAGCTTTTACTGGCTCTTCTACAGCTTCAACTTTTGCTAAGTCTTCAACCGCAACGGCTTGTTCAACTTGTTGCGACGCATCTACCGGTGTTTCTTCTGATTTAGCTTTAAGTTCTGCTTCGTATTCTGCAGCAGCTTGATCAGCAACTGGAATAAATGCAGGGGCTTCATCAGATTTAACTTCTGCTTCACCTTCAGGGCGACGACGACGTTGACCAGATGCACGAAGATGACGAGGAGAACGACGTGAACGTGTACGTGTTTGCTCTTGTTCGTCTTCAGTAGTTGCTGTTTCATCGTTAGAATCAACAACATCAACTTTCTCTTCTTTAATGTGAGCTGTTTTTTCTGCCGGAGTTTGCTTTTGCTTTTCTACAGCAGGAGCTTGCTCTTGAACTTGTGGAGTTTCAGTTACAGCCGTTTGCTCAGGTGCTTGCTCTGTTGAGTTAGCTTGCTCAGCTTTTTCATCTTGCAGACGTACTTTTTTACGTATGTTACGACGTTGACGGCGAACTTTAGGCTTCTGTTCTTTAGGCTCTGCAGCTTGTGCTGGCTTAGAATCAGTTTCTACTTCCGCCTTTGCAGGGGCTTCAGTTTTAACTTGATCTTTTTCTTGGTTTTTATGCTCTGGGCGCTTACGAGAGTTAGGATTACGACGGCGCTTGTTGCGGTTCTCGCTTCTCTCTTGAGTCTCGGTGCTTGCTGCTGAGTCAGTTTTAGCTTCCTCTTCAGCGGCTGGACGCTCATTGCGCGGCTTGTTAGTGCGTGGGTTGTTATTACGACGACGTTGATTGTTATTACGACGACGATTATCGTTACCACGACGCGCATTGTTGCGCGTTTCTTGCTGCTCTTTTTCTACAGCTTCTTTTTTCTCTTCTTCAGATTCACTTGCAAATAACGACTTAAACCAATTACCAATAGCAGCTAGTAAGCCACCTTCCGTTTTAGTTTGTGCTACCGCAGCAGGTTCTACGGCTTTAGCTGGCGCTGCTTGTGGAGCAGGAGTAGAAGGCATTACCACGCCTTTTAGCATCGGCTCTTCACGGACTGGCGTACTTGGAGATTTTGACATCTCGAATACTTCAGGCTCCGGTGCAACAACTTGTCCGTAACTTACAGTTTCAAGTGTTTCGTCTTTACGTAAGCGCATAACTTCATAATGTGGTGTTTCCATATGTTGATTTGGAATGATCACTACGTCACATTTATGATGTTTTTCAATGCGATGAACACTACGACGTTGCTCATTTAATAAATAAGCGGCAACAGCAACAGGCACTTGTGCATTTACTTGTGCTGTATTGTCTTTAATTGCTTCTTCTTCAATTAAGCGAAGAATTGAAAGTGCTATTGATTCGTTTGAACGAATAGTACCTTGGCCACTACAACGTGGACATGGGCCTTGGCTTGCTTCACCTAATGAAGGACGCAAACGCTGGCGCGACATTTCAAGTAAACCAAAGCGTGAGATTTTACCAATTTGAACGCGAGCACGGTCTGGGCGCGCTGCATCTTTTAAACGATTCTCTACTTCACGTTGATGGCGTGGAGGAGTCATATCAATAAAGTCGATTACAATTAAACCACCTAGGTCACGAAGACGTAATTGACGTGCAATTTCATCGGCCGCTTCTAAGTTTGTATTAAGTGCTGTCTCTTCAATATCGCCGCCTTTAGTTGCCTTAGACGAGTTAATATCAATAGATGTAAGTGCTTCAGTAGGGTCAATTACGATTGAACCACCAGAAGGAAGACGTACTTCACGCTGGAATGCAGACTCAATTTGGCTTTCAATTTGATAATGTGTAAATAAAGGCGTGTCACCTTGATAAAGCTTAACACGGCTCATAAAGTCAGGACGAAAACGCTCAATGTGCGCTTTAGCTTCTTCAAAAACACGTGGTTTATCAATTAAAATTTCGCCAATGTCGCGACGTAAATAGTCGCGTATTGCGCGGAAAATCACGTTGCTTTCTTGGTGAATCAAAAACGGTGCTTTAGCACTGTCGGCTGCTTGTTTAATTGCATCCCAATGTACTAATAGTGCTTTTAAATCGTAGTTAAGTTCTTCAAATGACTTACCAACACCGGCTGTACGAACAATTAAGCCCATGCCTTTAGGTAGTTCTAAACGGCCTAAAGCTTCTTTAAGTTCAGTACGCTCATCACCTTCAATACGACGAGAAATACCGCCAGCACGAGGGTTATTAGGCATAAGAACTAAATAGCTACCAGCAACGCTGATAAAAGTAGTTAACGCTGCGCCTTTTTGGCCGCGTTCTTCTTTATCAACTTGTACTATTACTTCTTGACCTTCTTTTATTACGTCGCGAATGTTAGGGCGACCATGAAAAGTGTAACCTGCAGGGAAGTAAGTACGTGCAATTTCTTTTAAAGGAAGGAAACCATGGCGGTCAGCACCGTAATCAACAAATGCTGCTTCAAGAGATGGTTCAATGCGAGTGATTTTGCCTTTATAAATATTGGCTTTTTTCTGTTCGTGACCTGGGCTTTCGATATCTAAATCATAAAGGCGCTGGCCATCAACCAGTGCTACGCGCATTTCTTCTTGCTGCGTTGCATTGATTAGCATACGTTTCATATTGTTACTCTACTTATTTATGTCGCTGACATGACGATGTTTTTCTCGCCTGTTCAGTTGTCCCTATTTTTAGAATGTGCAGCCTCACGACTGGGTCTTTAACGGAACGGCTCTGTATCTCGTATGCAGTATTTTAAATGCTGGCAAACAATAGCGATTATTACCGCTATTAAATTCTTAATGGTGCTAAAACTGTCGGCTTTTCAGCTACGTTTACAAGTTTTACCCAGAAGTCGGCCTGTCATATTAATCTTACTAAATATCATTCATATTAGGCGCGTAGGGCTCATTAAGTTGGTGAGCAATACATACTGATGTATCGCTAATATCCGTTTTAAGAGCAAAAATCGCTGCCGATGTTAATGAACGCTTATTTATTAGATTTTTTTAATTCTAAATAAGCTGCTGTACGGTACTACAATAATTGAGCTAGTGCTGAACGACGTTTTTTACGTCGTCACTATCAGACAAATTATCTGTTCATTGCTTTCTCTAGCACATTAAAAATCGCTTCATGTTCAAACTTAACCAGCAATATATTACGCGCATTGCCGTTAATTGATCGCACGTGTTAACTGAGGAGGCATAAAAGCTTTGGAAAACTTAACTCGGATCTGTATGATCGGCTACCCAGAATGTGCATCACGAATGTTTTAATGTGTTAAAAAGCACCGTTGTTATTTGCAAATACTAAATATTTGCGCTGCTGATTATCCCACTATTATTACAGTGTTAGCAACTAAATTATTTTACTTAAATTAGTGATTAGGCAATGTCAGAAAAAAACGACTTACAAGTAACTTATGTCACGATCAATGAAGACCATTTAGGTCAGCGTATTGATAACTTTCTTATTACCCATTTAAAAGGGGTGCCTAAAAGCGCTATTTATAAACTTTTGCGCAAAGGTGAGGTACGCGTTAATAAAAAGCGTATTAAGCCTGTATATAAACTACAGCTTGACGATGTACTGCGTATTGCACCTATCAGAGTTGCTGAGCGTGAAGAGTTTGTACCATCAAAGTTAGACAAAGTAACTCGCCTAGAAAACGATATTTTATTTGAAGATAAATACCTTATCGTCATAAATAAACCTTCAGGTATGGCTGTTCATGGTGGCAGTGGTTTAAGTTATGGTTTAATTGAAGCGCTGCGTGCGCTTCGCCCAGAAGAGCGCAATCTTGAGCTAGTACATAGGCTTGACCGTGATACATCGGGCTGTTTACTTATTGCAAAGCGCCGTTCGGTGTTAACAGCATTGCATGAACAGCTTCGTGAAAAAACCATGGAAAAAAATTACTGGGCACTTGTAGAAGGGCAGTGGGACTCTAAAACTAAAAACGTTACCGAAGGGCTGCGTAAAAATACACTTAAATCGGGTGAACGCGTAGTACGTGTAGATAACACTGAGGGCAAGCCTTCGCATACGCGTTTTAAAGTACTTGAACGTTTTAACGATTGCTCACTCGTACAAGCGTCGCCTGTTACAGGACGTACGCACCAAATTCGTGTTCATACACAATGTAAAGGTCATCCTATCGCCTGCGATGATAAATACGGTGACCAGGGGTTTGATGAATCTATGCGTAAAGTTGGGTTAAACCGTTTATTCTTACATGCACACGATTTAAGTTTTTATCATCCTAAAAACGAAACAACGATGCGTATTGAAGCGCCCCTTGATAAAACGCTTAAAAATACATTACTAAAATTACGAGACGCAAAACAGTGATTGCAGTGACGCCGATTAAAAAATATAAGCTCGTCATTTTTGATTGGGATGGCACCGTTATGGATTCAGTCACTAAAATAGTTAACTGTATTCGTAGTAGTGCTGAGTCACTTAATTTAGTGGCGCCAAGTGATTTAGCAATTAAAAATATTATTGGTATGTCGCTTGAAAATGCAATTGATGTTTTATTTCCCAATAATGCCGCGCAGCATCAAGCGCTAATTAAGGGGTATAAACACCAATATAGTGTTGATACCACGCCAACTCCTGTATTTGATAATGTTGTTAGCGTTTTAGGTGCCTTAAAAGAGCAGGGCATTGTTTTAGCGGTTGCAACAGGTAAAGGTCGAGATGGATTAGAGCGTTTGCTTGATCAAAGCCAACTTAGACATTTTTTTAGTGCAACACGTACAAGCGATGACGGACTGTCTAAGCCCTCTCCAAATATGCTGTACCAATTACTTGAAGAACTTGGCATAAGCGCTCAAGACGCTGTAATGATTGGTGACACTCAAATAGACATGACAATGGCAAAAGCTGCAGGCATGGATAGAATTGGCGTAACAATGGGTGTACATAACGCACAGCAGTTAAATAAGCTTAGCCCTGTTGCAACGGTAGATAATTATCTGCAATTACAACAGGTTTTGCTTGGTTAATTTATTTAACTAGGACTTGTTTTGAGCAGTAAGTACATCAATACCAAACTCAGCCAGCAATTGGCTGAGTTTAATTAATGGTAATCCAATTAAGCTATTAGGATCGTCTCCGCTTAGTTTTTCAAATAAACAGATACCCAACCCTTCACTTTTAAAGCTGCCAGCACAGTTATAAGGCTGCTCTGCGTCGCAATAAGCACTAATTTGTGCATCACTGAGTGTTTTAAACGTCACATTAAAAGGTTCTACGCAGGTTTTTTTTGTTCCAGTTACAATATCGTAAACACAAAGCCCAGTTAAAAATGTTACAGTATTACCGCTAAATAAATTTAGTTGTTTTAGAGCATTTTGTTTATTGTGCGGTTTACCTAAAATTTGATTGTTAAACACAGCGACTTGGTCTGATCCAATTGCTAACCCTTTTTTAAAGTGTTTATTAGCTGCTGAGGCTTTTAACTCACTTAAACGCTTAACCAGTTCAGTAGGTGTTTCGCATTCAAGTGCTGATTCGTCAACGTCGGGTGAAAACGTATCAAAGGGTAAATTAAATTTTTGTAATAAAGACTGCCTAAAAGGCGAGCTTGACGCTAAAATGAGTGGAAGCTTCATGGACTGTTTTCCTACGATAATTCAGATTGAGTTAGGATAAATCAGATCCGAGAGTAAAACACGTTAAAAACCAAGTAAAAATGGTTTTTTACTTTGACTAACAAACTAACTATCTATATGATGCAGCCCCTATGCAAAAGGTGAAAATTCCCATCACTCTTCATCCAGGCAAAGCAGCGCAGCACCGTTTAAAGTATGACGGAATTGTACCGCTTGAAAAACTTACTCGTTTAGAGAAAGTTGTGCAGGAAGAAGTAGGTGAAATAGCGGTAAAAATACATTGCAAAAACGATGATCAAGGTTTCGCTGTGATTAGAGGCAATTTGTCCACACATGTTACTGTCATTTGTCAACGTTGTAATGGTGATTTAGGGTTGGATTTGGTTCAAGACTTTGCATATTCACCAGTAGGTGAAGATACAGAGTTAGATATTTTTCCTGAAGACTACGACGAAGTAGCACTTGATGAAAATGGTGAAGTTAACGTTTTTGATTTAATTGAAGACGAACTAATTTTAGCAATTCCATTAGTGGCTACCCACAACGAAGCTTCATGCAGTTATTCAGCAAAGCCTGCCAGCTTTGGTGTATTAAAGGCGGAAGATGATAAACCTAATCCATTTGATATTTTGAAACAACTTAAGAAAGATTCTTAGGAGAAGACTATGGCTGTACAAAAAAGCAAAAAGTCTCGTGCAAGACGCGGCATGCGCCGTTCACACGATGCGATCAGTGGTCCAACTTTAACTGTAGATCAAACATCTGGTGAGACTCATCGTCGTCACCATGTGACTGCAGATGGTTACTACAAAGGCGTTCAAGTAATTTCTAAATAAGAGATTACTTATATGCTGAAAGATCTAACCATAGCGTTAGATATGATGGGGGGCGATTACGGCCCCCGTTCATCTATTCCTGCTGCCGTTCATGCGGTAAACGCTCATGCCAATTTAAGTCTCATTTTATGTGGCAATGAAGACGTTATATCTAAAGAACTCGAATCCCTCGATTCTTTATCTCATCCAAGACTCATAATTCGTCATTGTAGTGAAATAGTCACTAACGCCTGCGAACCTGCAATTGCTGTACGTTCAAAAAAAGATTCATCTATGCGTGTTGCCCTTGATTTAGTTAAGTCGGGCGAAGCACAAGCGTGTGTTAGCTCAGGTAATACCGGCGCTTTATTTTTTATGGCTCACTACGTATTAAAAATGCAGCCAGGTGTTAAACGTGCCGCACTCATTTCATCTGTTCCTACAGAAAGCCAAAACCCAGTATATTTACTCGACTTAGGTGCTAATGTGCATTGCGATGCGCAAATGCTCTATCAGTTTGGCATTATGGGCTCTGTAGTTGCTGGTCAAGCACTTGGGTGCGATAACCCTCGCGTTAGCTTATTAAATATTGGCGCTGAGGACATTAAAGGCCACGATGATATTAAACAGGCTGCACAATTAATGCAGCAAAGCCCACATATTAATTACATTGGTTATAGCGAAGGAAGTGATATTTTTTCTGGCAAGGCTGATGTTATTGTATGCGAAGGGTTTGTGGGTAACGTGGCGCTTAAAACATGCGAAGGCATTGCCAAGCTTATTATGAATAAGTTTACCGCTGCGCTCGAAAAGCACCTTTTGTATAAATGTATGGCGTTTATATTGCGTCCAATAATAAAAAAACTCTATAAAAGGGTGAACCCCGACCAGTATAACGGTGCTTCTCTGGTAGGATTGCGCGGTATTGTCGTTAAAAGTCATGGAAATGCATCAGCTAAAGCATTTCAAGCAGCAATTGATGAAGCGGTAAAAGAGGTTGAACGTCAACTTCCTGATAAAATAGCCGCTATTTTCGAAAAAACACATTCTAAAGACACGGCGGTTAATCAATAATTGATGTGCCGTGTATTTCATTATTTATTTGTTTAATTAAAAAGAGCAAAGTATGGCACAAAAAATTGCACTTCTATTCCCAGGTCAAGGCTCGCAAAGCGTTGGTATGTTACAAGAGCTACTAGAGAGTTCTGACATTGTTAAAGCAACATTTGCAGAAGCATCAGATGCACTGGGTTACGACTTAGCAGAGCTAGTTCTTAATGGCCCAGAAGAAAAATTAAATCAAACTCATCGTACACAACCTGCATTATTAACTGCAAGTGTTGCTATTTACCGTGATTGGCTTGCAGCAAACCCAGATGCAGACGTTGTTATGGCGGGGCACAGCTTAGGTGAATATTCAGCACTAGTATGTAGCGACGTACTAAGCTTGAGTGAAGCTGTTAAGCTTGTTGAAAACCGTGGTTTATACATGCAAGAAGCTGTACCTGCAGGCGTAGGTTCAATGGCTGCGATTATTGGCTTAGGCGATGAAGAAATAAAAGCGGCATGTGCTGCCTCAGCGCAAGGTGAGGTTGTATCTCCAGTTAACTACAATTCTCCTGGTCAAGTTGTTATTGCAGGGCATAAAGCGGCAGTAGATAGAGCATCACAAGCATGTAAAGATGCTGGTGCTAAACGCGCATTACCACTTTCGGTTAGCGTACCTTCACATTGTGAACTAATGAAGCCAGCAGCTGATAAGCTAGCGGTAGACTTAGCCGCTTTAACATTTAATACACCTAAGTGTGATGTAATTAATAATGTTGATGTAAAAGCTGAATCGACCGCTGATGCAATTAAAGATGCACTAGTACGTCAACTATACAGCCCAGTTCGCTGGACAGAAACAGTACAAGCCTTGGTTGCACAAGATGTAACGCAAAGCTACGAATTTGGTCCTGGTAAAGTATTAACAGGGCTTGCGAAACGAATTGATAAAGCAATGGTTTGTGGCTCAGTAAACGATGCCGCTTCAATCGCTGCAGCTAAATAAGAGTATATAAAATGTCTAATTTATTTTCTTTAGAGGGCAAAATTGTCCTAATTACTGGCGCTAGCCGTGGTATTGGTAAAGCAATTGCAACAACATTAGTTGCGCAAGGTGCAAAAGTTGCAGGCACTGCAACAAGTGAGTCAGGCGCTGCTAAAATCAGCGAGTACTTAGGTGACAATGGTAAAGGTTATGCATTAAACGTAACGGATCCTGCATCTATTGAAGCGACACTTGCCGCAATAAAAGCTGATTTTGGCGATATTGACGTACTTGTTAATAACGCAGGTATCACACGTGATAACCTATTAATGCGTATGAAAGAGACTGAGTGGGACGATATAATCGACACTAATTTAAGCTCGATTTTCCGTTTATCTAAAGCGGTACTTCGTCCAATGATGAAGAAAAAGAAAGGTCGTATTATCAATATTGGCTCAGTAGTGGGCACTATGGGTAATGCAGGGCAAGCAAATTATGCAGCGGCTAAAGCAGGCGTCATTGGTTTTTCTAAGTCACTTGCACGCGAAGTTGCATCACGTGGTATTACAGTAAACGTAGTAGCACCTGGTTTTATTCAAACTGATATGACTGATGATTTAACTGACGAGCAAAAAGCAGCAACACTTGCAAATGTTCCAGCAGGGCGTTTAGGTCAACCAGACGAAATTGCAGCTGCGGTATGTTATTTAGCATCTGACGCGGCTGCGTACGTATCAGGTGAAACTTTGCATGTAAATGGCGCGATGTACATGGTTTAATAACCATTGTACCCACATTGTTACCTAATAAAGTTAAGTAAGTTACCTCAAAAACATTGAATTATTTGTGAACTTGCTTTAAACATACTTGAAATCGCTGCGAAAATAAGCGATAAAAGACAAAACACACACTCAGAGGTTTGACCAGACAATTATTTATGGTCAAATCATTGAATCAGAGAATTATGCCGCGTAAACTACGCGGCAATCTGAAAATAACGCATCGGCGTTTTTAATAAAGGAAAGAAGAATGAGCGATATCCAAGAACGCGTAAAGAAAATTATCATTGAACAACTAGGTGTTAAAGAAGAAGAAGTTAAAAATGAATCTTCTTTCGTCGATGACCTAGGTGCAGATTCTCTTGATACTGTTGAACTAGTAATGGCTCTTGAAGAAGAGTTTGATACTGAGATCCCAGATGAAGAAGCTGAGAAGATCACTACAGTGCAAACTGCTATCGATTACGTAACAGCACACGCTGAGTAATTAATCGCACGTTAAAGGCAGCATCCGCTGCCTTTAATTTTTTATATCCAAACCACCTCAAAGTTCGTGATTCAAAACTTAAGCCTCAATGCTCAATTTTAGCTAAAAATTAATTTTGATTGTGTTATGCGTTTTTAATCTATTTTGGGACTAGCACTTTGAGGTAGCTTGGGTATGATCATCCCCTTGTAAATATCCCTTATTGGAGGCAAACCGTGGCTAAACGTCGAGTCGTCGTAACTGGCTTAGGAATGTTGACGCCGCTAGGTAATGATGTTCAATCAACCTGGCAAGGCTTATTAGATGGCAAAAGTGGCATTCAAACAATAACCCACTTTGATACATCAAAATTTGGTACTAAATTCGCTGGTTTAATAAATGACTTTGATGCAACTGCATACATGTCAGCGAAAGATACTAAAAAAATGGACTTGTTTATTCAGTACGGCATTGCAGCGGGTGTTCAAGCCTTTAAAGATTCAGGCCTTGAAATTACTGAGCAAAACGCAACACGTATAGGTGTAGCTGTGGGCTCTGGTATTGGTGGCTTAACGCTTATCGAAGAAAACCACATTAAGTTATTAAATAGTGGTCCGCGCAAGTTATCGCCATTTTATGTGCCGTCTACCATTATTAATATGATCTCAGGTCACTTATCAATGATGCATGGACTTCGTGGTCCAAATATTTCAATTGTAACTGCCTGTACTACTGGTTTGCATAATATTGGCCATGCCGCGCGCATGATTGCCTACGGTGATGCAGATGCAATGGTTGCTGGCGGTGCAGAAAAAGCCTGTACCCCAATTGGTATGGGTGGCTTTAATGCTGCACGTGCACTTTCAACCCGCAATGACGACCCACAAGCTGCTTCTCGCCCTTGGGATAAAGACCGCGATGGCTTTGTGCTTTCTGATGGTGCAGGTGTTGTTGTAGTTGAAGAGTACGAACATGCTAAAGCGCGTGGCGCTAAAATTTATGCTGAGCTTGTAGGCTTTGGTATGAGCGGCGATGCGTACCACATGACATCACCACCAGAAGATGGAGCGGGTGCTGCCCTTGCAATGCAAAACGCACTAAACGATGCGCAAGTGAACGCTGAGCAAATTGGTTACATTAACGCACACGGTACATCTACAAATGCAGGCGATAAAGCAGAAACTGCCGCTGTTAAGTCTATTTTTGGTAATGCAGCCAAAGATGTAATGGTCGGCTCGTCTAAATCGATGATGGGTCACTTGTTAGGTGCTGCAGGCTCGGTTGAATCGATTATTTCGATTTTATCACTGACAGATCAAAAAGTGTCGCCAACTATCAACCTTGATAACCCAGACGAAGGGTGTGACTTAGATTATATTGCTCACACTGCACGTGATGCAAAGTTAGACTTTGCACTGTGTAACTCGTTCGGTTTTGGTGGTACTAATGGCTCGTTGCTATTTAAAAAGGTATAATCTTTTTTAACAACGAATCAAATTATAAGAGCTCAGTTGTTTAACTGGGCTTTTTTTATATGCCAAATAAAATGCAAACAATAATAGCAGTAGATCAAAACAGCACTTTAAGTACGCATGACAGAGGCTTAAATTACGGTGACGGCTTTTTTACAACGGCTAAAGTTGTTAATGGGCAAGTACAGTATTGGGCTCATCATAAAGCGCGTTTGATTGAATGCGCACAGCGCTTAGGTTTTCCTGAGCTAGATTTTAATAGCCTTGAAAATCAAATTGCTTTGCATATAAAAGCAACACCACTCAACGTGCTTAAAATACTTGTAACGCGAGGCGAAGGCGGACGTGGTTATGGGCTGCCAAGTGAGTGTAATATTACTATTTTATTGAGCATATTAGATTACCCTAGTAATTACGAAGCGCTTGTTAAAAAGGGTGTAAATCTCGAAATAAGCCCAATTAAATTAGCAGCACAGCCTTATTTAGCGGGTCTTAAAACACTAAATCGGCTAGAGCAAGTACTAGTTAAAAAAGCAATGCAAACGCAAAACTGCGACGATGTGTTAGTGCTTGATTACAATAACAATGTAATTGAAGCTTCTGCAGCTAATATTTTTGCGATTGAAAATAAGCGTGTGTTTACGCCATTGCTTGATGAGTGCGGAATAAAGGGCGTTTATCTGCAATCGTTATGTGATAAATTGCCTGTTGAATTTAAACGCGTGAAAGTAGAAGACTTAACCCAAGCAGACGCCGTATTTGTGTGCAATAGCTTAATGGGAGCAGTACCTGTAAAACGTATTGAGCAACAGGTATTTAATACAGACGACAGCCACGCATTACTAACTAAATTATTAGCCAAGGAGGCTGAGTGTTAAAAGTTATTTTATCGGTACTTTTTTTAGCTGTTATAACCACTGCTGTTGGTTACCAGCAATTACAAGCAACAATAAATAGCCCGTTAAAGGTAGCACAAAGCACACAATTTGAAGTTAAGCATGGCACTGGCTTTAATAAGTTATGCCAGCAATGGCAAGCTAATAACTGGGTAGAAAGTTGTTGGCGTTATCAGGTAATTGCCAAATTAGATCCCACACTTACCGACTTAAAAGCGGGGCTTTACGAGCTAACAGCCGATAGCGTTATTAACAACGTAAAAAAAATTAACCAAGGTCAGCAAATTAGTTTTAGTTTTACCATAATTGAAGGTCAAAACTTACGTGAAGTACTAAGTGCTATTAAAAAAGCTGATAATTTACAAAACGATTTAAAAACTGACGAACTAAGTACTCAAATACTGGGTAATGACACGCACTTAGAAGGCTGGTTATTCCCCGACACTTACCATTATCATAATAACGATACTGCAAGCAGTGTATTAAAACGTGCAGCACAAAAAATGCAGCAAACATTAGATGATGCTTGGCAGCAGCGCGCTGTTAATCTGCCCTACAAAACAGCATACGAAGCACTTATAATGGCTTCAATCATTGAAAAAGAAACAGGCCTTGCCAGCGAGCGTCCGTTAATTGCATCAGCATTTGTTAATCGATTAAACACCAATATGCGCCTACAGACCGATCCAACCGTAATATACGGATTAGGCGCCGATTTTGATGGCGATATTAAATACAAAGATTTACGCGATTATACGCCTTACAATACGTATCGTATTAATGGCTTACCGCCAACACCGATTGCTATGCCATCTAAAGCCGCTATTTTAGCTGCAGTTAATCCGCCGCAAAGTGAATATGTTTACTTTGTATCAAAAGGCGATGGCAGCCACCAATTTTCAACCACGTTAAAGCAGCATAACGCGGCAGTTAAAACGTATATATTAAATAAAAAGAATTAAGTTTTTATGAAATCAAAATTTATAGTAATAGAAGGGCTAGAAGGCGCGGGTAAATCAACCGCTATTTCGTTATGCCAAGACTTTTTAAACAAACAAAAAATAGACTTCATTAACGTCCGCGAACCTGGCGGCACGCCACTAGCCGAGTCATTACGTACGCTTGTGAAGGCTGAACACGCAGAAGAGATTGCATTTGAAACCGAATTGTTGATTATGTATGCGGCGCGTTCACAGCTAATGCATAACGTAATTAACCCTGCGTTGGAGCAAGGTAAGTGGATTTTAGCAGATCGTCATGACTTGTCGTCTCAGGCGTATCAAGGTGGCGGGCGTGGTATTAGCTCAAATACATTAGCTTCGCTTTCTTCAATGGTATTAAAGGGCTTAAAGCCTGATTTAACTATTTACCTTGATATTGACCCAGTGATAGGCCTTGAACGTGCAAAAGGACGTGGCGAGCTAGACCGAATTGAACAAGAAGCCATTGAGTTTTTTCAGCGTACACGTATGCGTTATGTTGAACTTGCTAACGACGACAACACCATTAAAACGGTCGATGCAAACCAAAGTATTGATAAAGTACATCGCGATATTACCAATGTACTGCATTCATTTTTTGAAGGCCTAAAATAATATGCCATTGCCTTGGCTACATGATACTCAAGCACGTTTAGCGAAAAGTTATCGCGCAGAGCGTTTTCATCATGCGCAATTATTTTGTGGGCCTGTTGGCGTAGGTAAGTTTGAGTTAAGTGATGAGCTTGGGAATGCTTTGTTATGCCAAAATATAGCTAAGCAGGTAGCTGCGCAAAACAGTATGCTAAAACCTTGCGGGCAGTGTAAAAGCTGTTTACTTAACCTGGCTGGCACTCACCCCGACAAACGTTTAACGCAAGTTGATGGGCAAAGTATTGGTGTAGACGATATACGTGGTATTAGTGATTTTATGAATCACTCTGCAGCGCAAAATGGCAATAAAGTCGCGATAATCGAAAATTGCGAAAAAATGACCACAGCAGCAGCTAACGCATTATTAAAAACACTTGAAGAGCCAACTAATAGCCGCTTTTTAATATTAACTACAAGCCAACCAGAGCAGCTCCCTGCAACTATTTTAAGTAGATGCGCTAAAAGTGACGTAAAAATAACTAATACAGCACTTGCCCAGCAATGGTTAGAAACATTAGATATTCCTAACTATAGTTGGTTAGCACTTTTTTATAACCAACCGCTGCAAGTAAAGCATTGGCAACAGCAAGACCAACTAAAAAATATTGATACACTTTATAAGTTTGCAACTGAGTTAAAACAAAGCCATAATTTCAAAGCGTTAGTCGATATAATAAATAAACAGCCTGAACTTGTTCGTATATTTACTTTGTTTTTAAGCGTGCAACTAAAGCAGCAATTACTGCAAGGCATGAGTTTTGAAGCTTATCAA
This sequence comes from Pseudoalteromonas sp. SG45-1, assembly GCF_014164135.1. Lineage (NCBI taxonomy): Bacteria > Pseudomonadati > Pseudomonadota > Gammaproteobacteria > Alteromonadales > Pseudoalteromonadaceae > Pseudoalteromonas > Pseudoalteromonas sp. SG45-1. The sequence continues at coordinate 78,236 of NZ_JACJEP010000010.1, read as the reverse complement.
AGTGCGCAAAATGCATTAGGCGAGTTTTTACAAAATAACACACAAGTACTTGGCCTTAATTTATCGCTTGCTGTATCACGATTAGCATACACATTGCGAAATTCTTAAAAGGATTAATCATGCAAGAACTACTAGTAGACATAGACGATTTAGACGAGTTATACCGTTGTTATATGCCTTACTTAAAAAAAGGTGGCTTATTTGTACGCACTAATATGCGTTACGAAGCAGGGCATTCATTAGCGCTTAGAGTTACTTTGCCCGATGCCTTAGAAGATGACGTAGTGACAGGTAAAGTGTCGTGGATCACGCCACAAGGTGCACAAAGCTCTAATCCTCCAGGTATCGGTATTAGCTTTTTAGATGATAAAACAAACCTAAACGCTAAAATCGAAAAGCTGCTTGGGACTATGTTAAACTCAGGCGATCAAACATATACCATGTAGTTATAGGGTCGGTTTTTCATTGAGATTAACGCCGCCCTATATTGGGTTCTTTTAATTACTAACATAATAAATTAAACGAACAAATTTAAACCCTGAACATAATACAGGCCTTATAGTGATTGTAGATTCTCATTGCCATTTAGACCGTCTTGATTTTGATAAACTAGACTTAAACCTTGACCAAGTTCTTGATAAAGCGCGTGCAAAGCAAATAGAGCACTTTTTATGTGTAAGCGTAACGCTTGATCAGTTTCCAAGCATGCTTGATAAAATTAAGCATTATGACGATGTATCAGCCTCATGCGGTGTACATCCACTTGATCAAAAAGACGCCCTTAATAAACAGCAACTAATCGACTTAGCCTCACACGACAAAGTCGTTGCTATTGGTGAAACGGGTCTTGATTACTACTATTCAAAAGATACTCATGCAGTGCAGCAAGCAAGCTTTGTTGGGCATATTGAAGTGGCTAACGAATTACAAAAACCGTTAATTATTCATACACGTGATGCCCGCAGCGATACCATTAATTTAATGCGTGAGCACAAGGCCGAAAACTGCGGTGGTGTATTACATTGCTTTACCGAAGATTGGGATATGGCAAAAAAAGCCATAGACATGGGCTTTTATATTTCTATTTCGGGCATTGTTACCTTTAAAAATGCTATTGAGCTAAAAGAAGTAGTAAAGCAAATACCGCTAGATAGATTATTAATAGAAACCGACTCGCCTTATTTAGCACCGGTACCGTATCGTGGGCAAACAAATCAGCCAGCGTACGTAGAAGATGTTGCTTATTACATTAGCGAACTTAAAGGCATTAGCTTTAATGAACTTGCTAAAGCGACTACCGAGAACTTTTATTCTTTATTTAAATTAGCAGCTAAAGGCTAAATACATGATTACTCACACGGCAAACCTTCCTATTTTACTAATGGGGCCAATGGTGCGCCGTGCAGAGCAAACTGGAGTCTGTATTCAGTTTGCTACCTCCAAACCTGCAAACTGCCAAATAACACTTATAAATGTTGAGTGTTATAGCGATCAACACACTGTTTCTTTAGGGGAACATTTGTACCTGCATTTCGTGATTATAAAGCCAGTAAATAATAAACTTCCTGTAGATAGCTTATTAAGCTATGAACTTGTAATTGACGATACAGCAATCGATTTATCGCCGTGGTGCTATAGCAATCAAACAACGCCTGCATTTGTAATTCCCAATAAACTCAGTGATATTTTGCATGGCTCGTGCCGTAATGCACATCATCCAGCAAAAGACAGCTTAGTATCTGCAAGTCAGTGGCAAAATGCTCAGCGTGGTAATAATACTCAAGGCGCACAATTGTTATTACTGAGCGGTGACCAGGTTTACGCCGATGATGTAGCAGGCCCCATGTTATTAGCTATTTCTCAGTTAATTAAAGCCTTAGGTATCTATAAAGAGCAACCACTTGCCATTGAGCTACCTGATGATATAAATGAGCAACTTTATAATCGCCATTTGTTCTTACCAAAAACGCCGTGGCAAAAACGCTCAAAGTTAGGTGTTGGTTACTGGCTAAAAAAAGACGAACCTCACTTTTCAAGTGTAAAAGCGTATAACCACCTTATCCACTTTGAAGAATACATAGCACTTTATTTATTAAATTTTAGTGCTGCTGCTTGGCAATGCGTTGATATAAAAAACACAACGTATTCAGGTCAAAACAAGCAAAACAAAACTATTTTTGGCGCTGAAAAAACAGCACTGATTGATTATGCAAAAGGCTTAAGTGAAGTAGAGCGATTGTTTGCCAATGTATCTACATTAATGATGTTTGATGATCACGATGTAACCGATGATTGGAATCTCACCGCTGGGTGGGAGCAAGCTATAAATGAAAACCCAAGTAGTAAACGAATCATTAATAACGGCTTAATTAGTTATTGGCTTTTTCAGGGAATGGGGAACGATGCGCTAAATAAAACAGGCGAGTTACTAACACCTTTTAAGCAAAGCCGTACTGCTAATAATTTATGGCAGTTTAAAGCATTTGATAAACCACTAAACGATTTTAGTTTTTGGCATTATGAGTTAACTACAACCCCAAAAGTAGTGGTGCTAGATACACGTACGCACCGTTGGCGAAATGAGCAAAACTTTAATGAGCCTTCAGGCCTACTTGATTGGGAGCGTTTAACAGAGCTTGAAGAAAGCCTATTAAGCCACGATCAGGTTATTATTGTATCGCCAGCCCCTGTATTTGGTGTTAAATCAATAGAAGCCATTCAAGCCATGTTTAACATATGTGGCCAACCGCTCATGGTTGACGTAGAAAACTGGATGGCGCACGAAGGATCAGCCAAAAAGCTACTCGATACCTTTAGACGAACCGACACCCCAAACGAAACCCTTATTTTATCGGGTGATGTACATTACTCATTTTGCTTTTCGGTGCAAAAGCGTTTTGGCGATCATCCCAATCGAATTTGGCAACTTACCGCCAGCGGTATTAAAAACGAGTTCCCGCGTAAATTAATAAACATACTCGATAAACTAGATTCAATTCTATACGGCCCAAAAAGCCCTTTAAACTTTTTTACCAAACGCTGGCACATGGAAGTAGATAAACACCAAACCATAGGTGAAGGGCAAAAATACTTAGTAAGCGACTCCGCTATTAGTTTAATAACACTAGAGCAAGGGAATTTAGCCCGATATCAACTTATACACGGTGAAGGACATTTAACTGAGTTTGATTTAGAAGAACAGTAATTCTTAATCAATAATTAAATAAATTAAAGATCTATTTGCACAAAGAGAAACGAAAGAGGAGTAAATGAGAAAACATAATGCTATTCAGGATATATTTTCGGTTTTATTACTTCCTCCAAAAGCGCAGCGCCTCATACCCTCTTAGTGAAAAAGTTACTAATTAAATGCGCTGCTGTTACAGTAAAAACCAGCTAAAGATCTATTTTCACAAAGAGAAGCGAAAGAGGAGTAAATGAGAAAGCAGAATGCCATTCAGGGTATATTTTTGGTTTTATTACTTCCTCTAAAAGCGTAGCGCCTCTTAACCTCTTAGTGAAAAAATCACTAATTACAGGCGCTGCTGTTACAAAGCAATGCTTAAAATTATTCAATTTATTTAAAAACCAGCTAAAGATCTATTTGCACAAAGAGAAGTAAATGAGAAAAAATAATGCTATTCAGAGTATAGTTTCTGCTTTATTACTTCCTCTAAAAGCGTAGCGCCTCTTAACCTCTTAGTGAATAAATCTCTTATTAAAGGCTTTGCTTGTCACGCTAACAAGTTAACCGTAAATTTAACCTTGACGGTAGAGGCTGAACTTGCTCGCGTGAGAAGCGCAGCTTCTAACCACTCTATATTAGGTAATTACTTGGCTTTGTATTTAACCATGCTCTTTTCGGCTTCGTTTAGACGCAGGTAACTTACTACTCAATATTGCCAAGCATAAAATAGTCATAAACAACATTGAGTTTGCACCAGCTTGTAAAGAGTAATCTACCAACGAATGCAGCAGCATATCTATAATTGCAATGGCACAGCCAAAAGCAACGCCCTGAAACAGCGCTGTTTTACGCTTTCGCATAGTCGCTATACATAGCCATAAACAATAAAGTATAAGTGAGCCCAGTGCGGCTGTAGTGGGTATACCCAGCTCTACTGCAAACTGTACGTAATCGTTATGGGCATTATCGTAATAACCAGAATAAGGCTCAGACTGATACGCCGGAAACGCAGTATAAAATGTACCACCACCAGAGCCCAATAAAGGTTTATCTAAAATGAGCGGTATTGAATCACGTACAACTTCGTCGCGGGTTTCTGATGAAATACTGGTTTCGCTTATACGCTGTTTAACTTTTTCTACATCAAATATAGCGCCAATAATAATTAAATCGATTATAAAAAAACTAACTATAAGTAGTTTAAACGCTTTAGGTTTTTGCCTGTAAATAAAAAACGCGAGTAAGCTAACAACCATTAATGCAATAAAAAATGCAGAGTTACCCATTCGGCTACGCGTTAAAATTAACGCAACAATAATTATAATTAACGAAATACGTAAAATTATTTTTGAGCTTAAAAGTATTTCTGTCCACGCCCGAAGTGTTTGTTTTAATGTTTGTTTATAGTCGCTAGTTGAGCGTTTTAGCTCGCTAACTAAAACACCAATACCCAAACACAAACATAAAGCTAAAAAGTTAGCTAAAAAGTTAGAGTAGGTAAATGTACCAATAGCACGTTCGGTATGTTTATAGCCAAATAGCGGGCTGATTATATCGGGCGATAAATTTAAATAAGTGGCATACAAAGCCTGAAACACACCGGCACTTATAATTGCATATATTAAATATTTAATACGCTGTGCGCTATTGCAGTAAATAAACAACAACCAACAAAACAAAATCATAAAGCTGGTTTTTAAAAGCATTTGCTTAGTTTGAAAAGGATCAACGCTCACCGTGTACATTTGCACAACGCACGCAGCAGCAACCAAGCCCAAAGCAGTAAATACAGGCCAAGAATACAAAGGAGGGTATAACGATTGCTCGTTATTGGTAGCGCTATAAACTAAATGAGTTAAAAAAGTAGCGCTAATTAATAAACCCATAGCTAATATAGCCCAAGGGCGGTAGCTGCCTAAAGGGAGTGGGAGTAAAAATAAAATGCAGCACAGCAAAAAAAATAATAAACGATTCACAGTTTTCTCAAACAAAGAGCTTAAAGGTAGGAGCTTAAAGTAACGGCTCCAAAATAAAAACGCAGCCAATTGGCTGCGTTTTTATAATATTGCAAAGGCAGTTAGTTAATTACTTCTGATATACCTGCATCACCACCAGTGCCGCCGGCACCTTGCGGTACAGCAGTTGTTGGTAAAGTAACAATTACCGGAGCATCAGGAGCTGGTGCGCCATCTGGGCCGGCTGCTGTTGCTTCAGATGCAACAGTAGCATCAACGCCAGCTGTAATTGCAGCTAAAGTAACTGCATCGCTGTCAATGCCTGCAGCAGTCATTGCAGCTAAAAAGTTAGATATTAATGGGCTGTCAGCTCCAATTGCAGCAATAACATCGTTCATCATTGCATCAATTTGGTCAGGGGTACAATCGCTACAAATTGCTAAAATTGCGGCAGTCAAATCGGCTTCAAGCTGCTCAGGCGATGTTTCAGCCGTGGCATTATTTAAAATGGTTACCAAAGCACTTACATTTTGCGCAGGTGCAGTTAAACCAGTATCAGTTTGTGCATAACTAGGTAAAGCTGTAAGTGCAGACGCACCAGCAATTAGGCCAGCTAATAAAAATAATTTCATGTCTCGTCCCTTGGTTGAGTTCTAATTACAAAATTTTAGCGCATCGGTGCAAAAAGTAAACTCTTTATTTACGCCATTATTATTAGTTTTGACTATTTTAGAGGGAGGCATAATTAAATTACCTTGCACACCATCACAGCCTAAGCTTTCAAGTATCTTTAAAGTCTCAGGTTTTTCAATTAAACAGGCTAAAACTTCAATGCCAAAGCCATGACAAATATTGTTCACTGTTTGAATAAAAAATTGGCTTTGCGTGTTATCAAGAAGGTCTTGAATATAACTACCATCAATTTTTACAAACTCAATGTCTAAACCCTGTAAATACCTAAACGACGTTAAACTTGTTCCAAAGTGCTCAATACACACACTAATACCAATATCTTTAATTGCATCTATGTGCTTTGAAGCTATATGTACATTATAAAGTAAACTAATTTCATGTAACTCAAAAATAAGGTTAGTTTTAATAACTGGTTTAGTGTGTGCATAAAGCGTTAACCATTGTATAAAATCAGCCGAATATAAAGATGCCTTACTTACGTTTAAGGCAAATACATCATCAGGGTATTGTTCTTTTATATTTACAAAGTTACGAATTATTTTTTTGTCTAATTCTTCGGTTAAATTAAGCTTTTCGGCCATAGCAAATAAGTGGCCATTATTTACCTTTTCACCTTCATGGGTAAAGTGGGCAAATGCCTCAAAGTAACACTGCTTGTTTTGTGAGTTAGCGCGTTTAACTGGCTGCACCGAAAAGCTAACCTCACCAGAGTCAATAATCGACTGAATAAGTGTACGCCATTGTTTAACACTAAATAGCGTATCTTTATCTATTTTGTTAGTTTCTATTGTATCGCCAATAGTACTACCTGTATCTAAAGCAGATAAAACACTACCAATAGACGAGCCTTTATTCACTTCTAATATAGCAAAATTAGCAAATCCATTAACATGTAAGCTATTTTTTTGTTTACTAAAGGCATCGGTAATTTCTAAGCGTGTTCTATTTAAAAACTGCGTATCGTAAGGAATAAGCGCTATAAAAGTACTACCATTTAACCTAAATATTTTAGAGTTAGTTAGGTTGCCAATAATTTTAGTAAGAATAACGCTTACATCTTTCACATGGGCGTCACCATCTTGATAACTAACAGTTTGGTTTATATTTGTAAGTGAAGGTAGGGTAATCATCATTGCAGTAAGTGGCGCATCGGTGGTTATTGTATCAACAACCGAGCTAAAGTGATTTTCAAACAACTTTCGATTACCTAAACCAGTTAAAGAATCAATATAAACTTCTTCTGTTAAGGCTTGGGTTTGTTTAGTTAAAGAGTCAAAAGTACTTTGTAAGTTAATAACCATATTATTTATAGCTTTGGTTACAGTGCGCAGCTCTCGTGCAACAGGTATTTCTTCGTTTAATGTAAAGCGCTTACGAGTAACAAGGTGAGCTTGATGCTCAACTGCTTTTAAAGGCTTAAATACTTCGCGTAATATTAAAAAAGCAACTGCAAGCGAGGCAATTAGTATTAAAAAAGAACCATAAAAGCTGCGTTTTGTATGCTCCCACAACGTAAAATAAGACTGGCCAGTATGGCTTGTAACCTCAAGTATACCTGCCATGATCCAACCGTTATTGAGTTCCGACTGCATAGTGGGGGCTTTTAAACTACTTAAAGCAATAAACCAATTAGGCACAGATTCAACACGCTTAGGATTTTCGAGATCAAATACAACTTGGCTTTGTGAATTTGTAAATTTAATTTCTTTGTAGTAACCAGAATCAAAAATAGCAGTAGCCATTGTTTCAGCTATCACTAGGTTTTCTGGCTCCAAATAAGGCGAAATAGAAAGCCCTAAGCTGGTAGCTGTGTCTTGGGCATGGCTTCCCATTTGGGTTTGTAAGTAATCGCGAGTAGTTTCAACATCTGTAACTACTCGAACCACAAATGAAACAACCGAAATAACGATTATTAAACCATAAACTTGGGTTTTAAGACTCAATCCATTTTTAAAAAGTCGAGACATAACTGGTAGTTCCTTTAATGTTACTTTTAATGGGAGCAAGCTCACCTTGTTCAATTCGCTCTAGCATAGTATTCCAAGCCGACACACCACGGCTATTTTTTACTTTATTGCCTAACCCTTTCGATTTAGCTAACCAAAGCCCTTGACCATTAAAACTGTAAATAGGCGTTAAATCGGGGCGTTTATTAGCGGGCAGCAGTTTAGTATTAAAGTTACCTAAAACAAAGGGAATTCTGTTTGGATCTTCTATATATATAAGTACCATGTGGGGTTGGTTTACTGTGCGCTGTCGTACATACATTAAACGTATTTTATCCTCAGGAACACCTAGCGCTATTAACGTAAAGTATTTAGCAATAACGTAATCTTCGCAATCGCCCATACCAACACCTAAGCTCTCTAGCGGGGTAGCCCAGTAATCTTTTTGCTGCCAAAGATCTTCATCGCTTTTGTATTTAATGTGTTTATTAAAAAAATCGTTAACAAGATGAATTTTTTTCCATTCGCTTTCATCAGCTGAGTCATCAATAAAATTAAGCCAATCTTTAATTCGTTTATGGCCTTCGTTGCCATACTGTTGCTGTGCACGGGTAATAATATCGCTATTACGCAAATACAAAAGCATATCTTGTGCACATACAAAAAACGACACAATAAATAAAATGCAAAGCCCTAAGCGCACAAATGTTCCTTAAGTTAGTAATCCTTAATAAATAACTATACCAGTATAGTATTATTGCTTTTAAAAAGGTAGATCATCAAAAAGTATTAGGAGCTATGTTAGTGCAATGCAGTTCACTTTTGATGCAACATAAAATTAACAAAAAAACAATCAAAAAGTACTCTTTAATTATTGAGTGCATTATTGTGTTGTGTATAATAGCAATCTCACACGGCATGTGAAGCGCTCGAAAAGGGATTTTAGCTTAGTAATTCCTTTTTTTGTTGTTTAGCAAAAATAATGAAAGGAATTAAAGTGAAAGTTTTAAAAGCAGTATTACCTGTAGCTGGTCTTGGTACGCGTATGTTACCAGCCACAAAAGCCATCCCTAAAGAAATGCTTCCTCTGGTAGATAAACCTTTAATTCAATACGTTGTTGACGAAGCTGTAGCAGCTGGCATTAAAGAAATCGTGCTTGTTACACATGCTTCAAAAAACTCAATAGAAAACCACTTTGATACAAGCTTTGAGCTAGAAGCCACATTAGAGGCACGCGTAAAACGTAGCCTGCTAGAAGAGGTTCGCTCAATAGTGCCAAAAGATGTAACCGTAATTTCGGTTCGCCAATCGGCACCACTAGGTTTAGGCCATGCTGTTTTAGCGGCGCGCCCAATAGTAGGTAACAACCCATTTGCAGTAATGTTACCCGACGTAATTATTGATAAATACAAATCAAACCCAAAAACCGATAATTTAAGCCAAATGATCGACCGTTTCGACCAAACAGGCCATAACCAAGTAATGGTAGAGCCAGTACCAAAAGAGCAAGTACACCAATATGGTGTGGTTGACCTAGCGGGTATAAAAATTAACGCGGGCGAAAACGCAACAATTAAAAACATGGTAGAAAAGCCAAATACCGATGAAGCGCCAAGCAACCTAGCTATTACAGGCCGTTATGTTGTATCGCCTACTATTTGGGATTTACTAGAGTACACCCCACCAGGTGCAGGCGGCGAAATACAACTTACCGATGCTTTATTACAATTGCGCCACCTAGAAACACTCGAAGCATACCACTTAAAAGGCCAGTCGCACGATTGTGGTTCTAAGTTGGGCTATATGCTTGCCAATGTAGAATATGCAATGCAATCAAGCCATATGGGTGAAGAGTTTACTAAACAAGCCATGGAACTATTAAGTAATTATAAATGAAACATATTAGACAATTAAGCCTAGATGGTTTAAGAGGCATAGCCGCATTGTCAGTTGTTATTTATCATTATTTCTACCGTATAGATGAAATATATAACACTGGCTCTAATGAAATGGATTGGACTTACTTTGGTCATTTTGGCGTTCATTTGTTTTTTATGATAAGTGGTTTTGTTATTTTTATGTCTATAAGTAAGGAAACCAAGCCAGTAAGTTTCATTGTTAGTCGCTTTTCTAGATTATACCCAACATATTTTTTTGCTGTAATTATTACTTTTACAGTTGTTTACATATTTGGTCTTCAAGGACGTGAGGTTGGAGTATTTAACGCTTTATTAAATTTATTAATGTTTCAAGAGTTTTTGGGTATTTCACACGTTGATGGAGTTTATTGGACATTAACTGTTGAAATTACATTTTATTTTTGGTGTTTCGTTTTGATCTTATTTAAAAAAATAGATCTTTTGATATTCACACTTTTTTCATTTTTATTTTTATCTTTTACTGTTGAATTATTACCTGAAAATATTTATAAAATTATAGGGAAATTATTTTTCATTAATTATGTCAGTTTCTTTTTGCTCGGAGTAATGACATATAAGTTAAAAAAGGAATATTTAAAATATAGAAATGTATTTCAGATTCTTTTAATTTTTACTGTGTTATTTATTAATAATGAAAATGAGGATTTCATAGCTTACGGTTTTATTTATATTTTCTTTTTATTAGGTGTCTATGATGTTCTTAAATTCCTAAAATTCAAAGTTTTTATATTTATGGGTGAAATCTCTTATTCATTATATTTAGTTCATCAAAACATAGGTTATGTAATAATTACAAAAATGATGAATGCTAACATTCCAAAGTTAGCGGCTGCACTAGTGGCTTTTATTGTCTCAGTGCTTTTAGCAAAGCTTATGTATACTTATATTGAAGTTAAACTGAGTAGGTACGTTAAGCTTTATTTAAATAATAAATTAAAAGAAGCTAGAATATGAAAGTTACATTCTATGGTATAGGTTACGTAGGCTTAGTACAAGCTACTGTGCTGGCGGATGCAGGGCACGATGTATGTTGTGTAGATATTGACGAAACGCGTTTAAACAACCTAAAAAAAGGCATTATTCCTATTTATGAGCCTGGCTTAACACCTTTAGTTGAAAAAAAACTTTGCTGACGGGCGTTTAATATTTACAACCGATGTTAAGTTTGGTGTTGAATTCGGTGATTTACAGTTTATTGCAGTAGGCACACCGCCAGACGAGGATGGTTCAGCTGATTTAAAATACGTACTCAAAGTAGCTGAAACAATCGCTACTCATATATCTACGTCTAAAGTAATTATTGATAAGTCAACTGTACCAGTAGGTACAGCAAATAAAGTAAAAGCAAAAATACAAAGTGTGCTTAATGTACGTAAAAGCGATTTAGAATTTGCTGTTGTGTCAAACCCTGAGTTTTTAAAAGAAGGCGCCGCAGTAAATGACTGCAAACGCCCAGAACGCATAATAATTGGAACCGATTCAAAAACAGCTGAAGAACAAATGCGTGAGTTATACGCACCTTTCAACCGTAACCACGAAAAAATAATTGTTATGGATATAAAAAGTGCTGAACTAACCAAATACGCTGCCAATTGTATGTTAGCAACCAAAATAAGCTTTATGAACGAAATGGCTAACATCGCAGAACGAGTAGGGGCTGACATAGAAAGCGTCCGGCAGGGCATTGGTTCTGACTCGCGTATTGGTTTTCAGATTATATACCCAGGCTGTGGTTACGGTGGATCGTGTTTTCCAAAAGACGTTCAAGCATTAGTACGCACTGCCGATGGGATAGGCTACGAATCACAAATACTAAAAGCTGTTGAAGCGGTAAATTACGCACAAAAAAATAAAATGTTTGAATACATTAGCAAACACTTTGATTTAGCAAATAACCCTGGTGCAATAAAAGGCAAAACGTTTGCAGTATGGGGATTAAGCTTTAAACCAAACACCGACGATATGCGTGAAGCGCCTAGTCGAATATTAATGGAACAGCTCTGGGCTGCGGGCGCAAATGTACAAGCCTACGACCCAGAGGCAATGGAAGAAACACAGCGTATTTATGGATCCCGTACAGATTTAAGCTTAATGGGTACTAAAGAATCGGTTTTAAATAATGCTGATGCGTTAGTAATTTGTACCGAATGGCAAAATTTTAGAGCACCAGACTTTGATTTAATTAAATCACAATTAAACGAGTTAGTAATATTTGATGGGCGTAACTTATTTGACCCTGAACGCATGGATAAAAAATTAATTAAGTACTACGGCATTGGTCGCGGTTTATCGATTCTAGGAGAATAAATAATGAAATATTTAGTAACAGGTGCCGCAGGCTTTATTGGTAATTTTGTAGCTGAACGCTTATGTAACGATGGCCACGAAGTAGTAGGGCTAGATAACCTAAACGACTATTACGATCCTGCATTAAAACATGCAAGGCTTGAGCGTATTAAACACCTTACTCAATTTCGTTTTGTAAAAATGGATTTAGCCGACAGAGACGGCATAGCCAACTTATTTAAAGATGAAAAATTTGACCGCGTTATACACTTAGCAGCGCAAGCTGGCGTGCGTTACTCAATAGAAAACCCAATGGCTTACATTGACTCTAACTTAGTGGGCACTGCTACTATTTTAGAAGGGTGTCGCCACAATAAAGTACAGCATTTAGTGTATGCATCATCAAGCTCTGTTTATGGCATGAACGAAAAAATGCCATTTTCGACTGATGACGCAGTAGATCATCCGGTATCACTTTATGCTGCTACTAAGAAGTCGAATGAACTAATGGCTCATAGTTATAGCCATTTATATGATTTACCAACGACTGGTTTACGATTTTTCACCGTGTATGGTCCTTGGGGTCGCCCAGATATGGCACCTTACTTATTTACAGATGCTATTTTAAATGACCGCGAGATCAAAGTATTCAATAACGGTAAAATGAAGCGTGATTTTACATACATAGACGACATAGTTGAGGGCATAATACGTATTCAAGATGTGGTTCCTGTGCGTAATGCAAATAATACCAACACTTCACCTGAATCTAGTAAAGCACCATACCGTGTGTTTAATATTGGTAATAACGAACCTATCGCATTAATGACCTTTATTGAGTCAATTGAAAAAGCGGCAGGTAAAATAGCCGACAAAAATTATATGCCAATGCAAGCAGGTGACGTACCAGCAACATTCGCAGATATAGATAGCCTACAAAAAGAAGTTGGCTTTAAACCTAATACAAACATTGAATACGGTATGCAACAGTTTGTTAATTGGTATAAGAAATATAATTCATAAAAGAGAAAATAACGTTGAAAGGTATATATTTAATAAATTCACTTGAAGGCGGTGGTGCTGAAAGAGTATTTAGTAATTTAGTTAAAATTCAAAGCGAATCAGAAACACTAAATAGTTTTTCTGTTATTTTACTCGATAATAAAAAAGTTGCTTATCAACTTCCATCAGAAATACATTTAAACCAGCTAAACGGACCAAGACCTAGCTTAAAGAATTTAATTGATTTTTTAATGCTAATAAAAAAAGAAAAACCTACGTATGTAGTTAGTTTTTTAACAAGGGCTAATTTTTTTAATGTTTTAGGCTCTCTTATTTTTGGTTACAAGTCAATCATAAGCGAACGAAGTAATACTGATGGAAGATTAAATAAACGTTTTTATTATATAAAAAAAATTGTAACTAAGCTGGTTTACGGAAAAGCAGATAAGATTATTGCAGTATCAAAAGGTGTAGAAAACTGTTTGATTGAAAATTATTTTATTAACCCCAAAAATGTTGTTTCTTTACATAACCCTGTCAATATTAATATGATAGAAAAGATTGCGAAAGATTCAAATGTTAGCATTACTAAACCATACATAGCAGTCATGGGTAGGTTAGTTACTTCAAAATGTTTTGATGTTTTAATCGATGCTTATGCTTTAGCAGATATAAAAGAAGACCTTAGAATATTAGGCGAAGGTCCAGAACTTGAGCGTTTAAAATGCAAAGTAATAAGCTTAAAATTAGAGAAAAAAATCCATTTTATGGGGTTTCAAAAAAATCCTTATGTTTATATTAAAAATGCAGGTTTTTTTATATTACCTTCAAGTTTAGAAGGCTTTCCTAATGCATTAGTAGAAGCTATGGCTTTAAAAAAAGCTGTAATAAGTACTAATTGCACTGATGGTCCTAGTGAGATTCTAAAGTTAAATCAGCTTATTCCTGCTGAAGAGTATGTTGAAACTGAGTACGGGATAATGATTAACGTTAAGGATAAAATAGGTTTGTCGAAAGCTATACGCACCTTAAGTCTTAATGAAAGTTTAAAAAATAAATTAGCTAAAAAAAGTTATTTAAGAGTTCAGGATTATTCGCCAGATAAATTTCGCGATAAATTTGTTGAAATAATAGTAAATACATTAGCAAACCAAAATAATGAGAAGCCATTGATATGAGAAATATTCGTTTAGCCTTTTTAGGCGGTCGTGGGATTTACTCAAACTATGGTGGGGTAGAGAATGCTATTAGAGAAATTTCAGATGTAATAAGTCAGAAAGAAAATACAAAAGTTACTGTTTATGGAACAAAAACGGAAGACTTTAGTAAAGTAAATCAAGAAATTATAAAAAATGTACAAGCAGTAAATAGTCCAAGTTGGATTTATAAAAAACTAGGACAACACGGAATTATTTTTTGGTGTGTTTTGCACTTAATGTTTATAAGTAGACCAAATGTAGTTTTTGTATTTGCTTCTGGACCATGTATTTTTACACCTTTACTACGTTTAAGCGGAATAAAAGTTGTATCGAGCCTAAGGGCAATTGATAGCGCAAGAGATAAGTGGGGATTTGTTAGTCGTAACATTTTACGCATGGGTGAATATTGTGCTTGGCGTTTTGCAAATGTATTTACGGCTAATAGTAAAGAAATGATTGAGATCTATAGCAAATACAGATCTGATGCTTTGTTTGTACCAAACGGTGCTAAATCAATTAACGTTGACGCTGTAAATACGCTCAGTAAATATAATTTAATTCCTGACGAATATATGTTATTCGCTGCAAGGATTGATCCTGTAAAAAGGTTACACCTTTTGGTTAATGCACATAATAATATATCTCAAAAACGTAGAATGAAATTGGTTATTGCTGGCGGTAACTCTAAAGATCCAGAATACCTAAATAAACAGATTAGTGATGCAAATGGAGATATTTTATTTGTTGGACATTTAGGGCAACAAGAATTGGAAGCTTTATTGAAAAACAGTAGAGCTTTTATATCGCCATCAATCTTAGAGGGCATGTCTAACAGTATTCTTTCTGCAATGATAAATGGTAAAGCAGTTTTAGCCGCTGATATTAAAGCTAACACAGATATTCTTGATGATGATAGGGCAGTATTCCCTGCAGATAATTTAGACTTACTGCAGTCTGGTCTTATGAAAATATCTAATGATAAAGATTTTTGTTTTAATCTTGGTGTTAAGTTGAAGGAGCATGCACAAAGTAATTTCTCTTGGGAAAGCACCGCTAATAAATTTTACAACGCAGCCTTGGCGTGTATTAACGCAAAAGATGATAGCTAAATATGTGGACGATTATAGCCCTTATAGTGGGCTTAATTTTTTTATACATAACCGCAACTAAAGGGGCTAAGCTTAAAAATACTAGTTTACTGTTTGTAGGTTTGGCTATTTGGTTGAGGTATTTTCTCTCTGCTTTTCATGAGATAACATTTCCACCAATAGTTGCTGGATTATCTATAAATGCTTTAGCCGCTATTATAGTTGCGAGTATTGGGATTTTTTTATTACCAATAAAAATATTATTAATAAAAAAATTAACACCGGTGTATATTTTTATTATATGTATTTTTATAAGTGCTCTAGTAAACGTTAGTATAATTGGGTTTATTTCAGCAATAACAAAATGGATATATTTTATCGCGATTACTATGCATTTTTTTATTGCTATAAATTATTTAAAAACGAGTGTTGCAATACGTTATATATTAATTCCATTAGGTATGCCGGTGGTTTTGCAAGTTATATCTATTTTTTTGGGGCAAAGTAAAGCTACTGAGGCGGATGGATCAGTGAGTTTTGTTGGTGGTTACAATCACGAAGCGGTATTTTCTATTTTAGTATTTACATTTCTTTGTATGTTAACACTTGTTCCAAAGAAAAAAATAAAATTTCAAAATGTATTAATAATAATTTCAATATTTAGTTTAATAATGACTAATTATAGAACAACATTACTCGCGTGTTTACCTGTGCTTATTTTTTACATGTGGACTCAAGTAACCTACTCACTAATAAAAACTCAAAGGCTGGCTGTTTCTTTATTTTTGACAATTGCGGTTGTAGTTTTCGGTGGGGTTTTAGTCGTTTTATTTGGTGAAAGATTTTCAGATATTGTTGTTGTAATTAATCAGGCTGGGGATCTTATAAAGCCAGCAATATATTATTCAAGAAGTCAGCAGGATATTTTTTCGGCTCGAGTATATTACTGGAGTTTATATATTACTGAGTATGTTAACTCTGGATTACAAGTTCACATATTCGGGTTTGGACCAGATAACTGGAAGAACTATTTTGAAAAGTACGCCCATAACTCTTTTGTTTCGTACTTATTTGAGTATGGGATTTTAGGGCTTGTATCTTTTGTATTTTTATTAACAGCTCCAATTTTGTGGCTATTAAAAATAATAAATAATAAAAATGTTATAAAAACAGAAATAAGTAGTCGTCTGTTAGCTTGTCATTTAGGTTTTTTTATTTTGAATTTAGCAACTATGCCACTTTGGCAAATAGAGGGGTCTACTCTTTACGCTTTAATAACAGCATTGACAATATATAATCAACATACGGTTCGAAATAACAAATTAAGGGGCAGAAAATTATGATTATGTCTAAGCATGATTATAAAAGATATTTATTAGAAGATAAAAAAAGTCTCGGTGCTAAAGATAGCTTTAAAGAATGGCTATTTCACGATATCTGGCGTTTTCAAAGAGCTTTAAGAAGAGCCGAATATTGGACTAATTGCCATAAATCTTTTGCTGGTAGAGTTTTGGGGTTATTATTCAGGTTTTACTCAAAAAAAGTAGGGCAAAAATTTGGCTTTACAATACCCGTTAATACTTTTGGAGCGGGTTTATCAATTGCTCACGTCGGCACCATCGTTATTAACTCTCATACAAGAATAGGTACTAATTGTAGAGTCCATGTTTGTGTCAATATTGGAGCAGCAACTAATAATAGCTTACATGTCCCAATCATTGGAGATAATTGTTATATAGGCCCGGGGGCAAAATTGTATGGGGATATTATTATTGGCGATAATACTGGAATAGGTGCAAATAGTGTTGTAAACAAATCATTTAAAGAAGGAAATCAAACTATAGCAGGATTACCGGCTAGAAAAGTATCAGATAGAGGTCCTATGCAATTTCGTTCTTTTAGCGTAACACAGAGTAAATAAGTATATGAGTTTTGCGAAGCAGTTTTCTTACTCTTCATTACACCGAATTATTCAAGTTTTTTCATCTATTATACTCGTATTATGTATGATGAAAGTATGGGGAAAGAGTGAGTATGGGTATTATGCATATTATATATCAATAGCTACGATACTTTTAGCAATAGCTGAATTTGGTACTCCTAATGTATTTAGGCGTAATTATACAGATACTGAAAGTCACACAAAGAAAGAAGTTTATAGCTCTCTTTATGTACTTAGGCTTTTATTTATAACCCCAATAGCTCTGACTTTTTTAGGGTTAGGATGGTACTATAATAGTTTGTTTTTTATCTACTATAGCCTTGTAACAGTAATTATTAGTTTCAGACTAAATGAATACAAATTAGAGATGAACTCTGAAAATAAATTTATCTCAAAAATGAAAAGTTTGATTTATTTATTTGGATTAATTACAAAAGTGACTGCAATTTATAACGGAGCGACGTTAGAGACTATTGGATTAATTACCCTAATTGAGCATTGTCTTTTTACACTTGCATTTATCAAGAGAACAGGTTTTGACTTTAAGTTCAATATGTTGAAAAAAGATTTATTAAAGGCTTTTTTTTACACATCTGCAGCGTTCGCATCTACGTACATAATCGCCTTACTTGGAGGGAAGATATACACGTTATTAGTATTTAATGTTTTAGGAAGTGAGGAAACAGCTGTTTTTGCTTTTTCCACACGAATGCTGGAAATACTTTTAGTCCCAACGCAAGTATTTCCTGTTGTTATAATTCCACTATTAATGAAAAGCACATTAAGCAGAGATATTTTGTACACTCATATAAATAGAGCTTTTTCGTATTTATATTTGGGAATAACGATATGTTCTGTATTTGTTTTACCTATTATTTTACCTTACATTATCGACGGTACCGAAAATATAGTCCAATTTTTACCTTTGTATTGTTTAACTCTAGTGTTTTCTTTGGGAAACACTTTAGCTGGAGTATATTTTATATCACTTAATTATAACAAAATATTAATTTATAGATCTTTAGGCTTGCTTATTAGTAATTTAAGCACTGGCTTGTTGTTTATGGAATTGTGGGGCTTGTTGGGTACTATTTACTCTATTATTTTCTCATTTTTTATTGTAGATATTGTTGGAGCTGTATTTAGTTTAGCATGCCGCAAAGAGTATAGATTCCGATTAGCTGGCTTTTTAAAGCCATGGTTATTACTTAAGTCAATTTTAAACTTGTCTGAAACTTTTAGACACAGCAATAAGAGTTAGAATAATAAACCTTCGCTACCATGGTTTGGATTATACGAGTTCAGTATTGATGATTGTTGGTGTTTTTTTCATGCTTCTTTGATATATAAATATCAGCCGGATTGGCGGATATTTAATGATTCAGGAAATATTTTATTTAATTATTTTACTGACTTTATTAAATCATTTCGTATGGAGGTATTTTATATAAATTGTGTTTTTTTACGTTTTAGTATTTGACAAGGGATTTATAAAAATATTCTTCGAGACAGATTAAACCGAGTTATGATTCCTTTAATATTCACTGGAGGTACAATTAATTCAGTATTTAATTATTATAGTTTCAATGAACACTACAGCGGAGTTTACAACTATATTCTCAAAGGTGATTGGATGGGACACCTTTGGTTTATAGGTAATTTAGCTATATATTATTTATGTTTTTACTTTCTTTTGACCCTATGTTGTAAAAGTAAGAATGTTAATAACAGTAAAATATACTATTTTCTTTCATAGTTACACCTCTTTCCTCGGTTTTTCTTTTTGGATTGGTTTGCATAATAAAACCTGAAATTTTATTTATCTCAACAAGAGCTCTTCTTGATTATGCTCCTTACTTTATTCTTGGTATGTACTTGTATAAAGAGAGAGATGCATTTTTTTGAATTAATGAATATAAATTTAACAATGGCTAAAATTGTATTTACAAGCGCTTTATTTTATTCTCTGTCTTTATTGTTATCTGCAACTAACTATCTTCTACTATAGTTTTTGTTACATTCATAGGAGCCTTTTTTGGGATAGCATCAATCTCTTTACTTTCTTATATCGGTCGAAATAAAAGTGAAAAAATAAAACTCCTTTCCGATGCTATTTATACAATCTATTTGTTACATCAACCTGTTATTGTTATTCTTTAATAATGTCTAAGTATACCCTCCCTATACTGATTTAGTTTTTGAAAATTTGTATATTTACCCCTTTAAGTACATTTTATTTCCATCAATAAATAGTTAAAAAATCTAATATATTATCATTTCTTTTTAGTGGTAAATTACGAAATAGTAAATGAATGTAATATCCCATATTATAAATAGATATGAATTACTTTATTTGAAATATTATTTTCGGTAGGTAAACACCAGAAACACTTTAATTTAATATATTTAACCTCTAGATAAATTTAAATGCAATTCTGGGTTTGCATTTAAATTAAAGGCAATTTTATTTACATTGAGTTAGATTATTTGGTTGATAAGCTAAGTCACCGTAATATGAGAAATTAGTATTAACAAAATCAATTGCAGTTGTATTTGTGTTTAAGTAGCGTAAATCACATAGTCTCGCAGATTCATAAACTTTTACGGTTGAATTTAACATCCTAATATGAGAATCAAAGGCGATTAAAGCAGACACGTTTGCTGTATTTATATAACATTCGGTGCATGTAAATTCATTGTTCCATAATTTTAAGTTATACCTTGCTTCGTTACCTGATAATGATTTTATTTTATTTAAAGTAATATTTTTTCCTTTAAGATCTAGATCTGCATCTCTACTATTTGAAATTACTGTATTATTAATAGTTATATTGCTGGTATTTGTATTTGAGACTATTCCGTCACCTTGCTGGTAGCTTCTACACCCTTCAATACCACCGATATTGTTTGATATAGATACATTATCTATTGATATATCCTTAGAATATCCATTTATAAGAATACCTGAAATGTGACAATCTCTTTCATTTTCAGTAGAAGTCGCTAGACCATCTAAAATTGTGTTTGAAATACTAATATTATGGGTGTCAGAACCATTTATGCGTATACCAGCCTTGTAATAACCCATACTTTTTAAGTTATTTATCGAAATATTAGATACATACTTATCAATATTGCTATCAAATTCTATGCAACTAGAGTTGTTGTAAGCATTAACACTCTCAATGTTTACGTTTTCAACATTGTTATTTTTAAACCGGAAACAATACCTGGTGTTTAAAAATGATAAGTTTCTAAATGAAATATTACTACGAGCAATAACAAACCCTGAGTTACCACCTGAATAAAAATTGTAATTGCTACTAAATGTCACATTATTAAGCCCAACAACTTCCATTGGATGACTACCTTGATTAAGTACTAGAGCATCAGTTTGTGAGTAAGTTCCAGGAAGCAAATTGATTTTATTTAATGATGTGTCAGATAATAAATTGTTTAGATTACTAATGGACGCTGGAGAATTCGCTGTATAACCATTACCAGATCCATCAGGACTAATAAAGGCTGTATTTGCTTGTAATGTAAATGAAAATAAGAAGAACGATGATAGTATAATAAATTTTTTCATGATTTATACCTTTAGTAAATTAATATTCAAATAGGTTTGAAAAATGAATAGGTAAACAAAGGTATAGTTATGAATTTCAACTAGTGTCTATGCGGTAACCCCGCTACCATAGTAAATGAAGTATTTACTTTAGGCCGGAAGCTTTGCGTCCTTGATTTTCACCAAGTTTGCCATTATCACTTTCTGCTTTTATTATAGTAAAGTTTGACTCAATTGAAAGCTTAAACTTTATTTAATTATAACTCACTGAATTAATTAAGCTAAAGTTAACTAGATTACCTATTTGAGGAACGGTGGGCATGAGATTCATACGTAATCATTGAAATTATCTAATCAAAAACTGGAAGTTTTATTATTTAATGATTATTAATGTATGGCTTTTAAGAGCCAAATTATAAAAATATTATTCTAACAAACATACTCTACTAATAGCTTTATTCTTCTTTGCTATAATCCATTTATCTAAAAAATATTTCTAAGTTGATTGCTTGAGTTTTTTAATTGCATATTATATAGTTAATAAACTATATAAATTTCTATTAAGTATTGCTACAGGTATATAATTTTATTTATTTCAAGGATGTGACACAGTTGTAAAGAAAATGGATGTACTCTTTCATTGCCCCTATAATCTGTATTTTTAATAAAGACGACTTTATATAAGAATGAAGTGACTATGTGCTTTAACGTCTCGAATGTAAGGTCTTTTATTTCACATATTATCAAATGCTAATCATTAATAACTACTATGATGAATTTACAAAAATCTAAAATTCCAAAGCTTTAAAGTTGTACTCAATTGTTTAATTAATCTGAAGCGAAATAATCCCTAATTCAAAAATGTCAAAAATTAAACGTAACCCATAAAAAATACTTGCTATACTTGAGTCATAAATAGACTACACGCGCAAAGTTCTTAGTCAAGTAGCACTTCTGCGAAAGTTTGGTGGGGCAGTAGCGAAAGGTTGACGGTACGTTGGTCATCTCGATTTTGATTAAGAGCCATATTTAATAAGTGTCGAAAACAATGTCAGCATTACCTTAAATGGTTTTGTAAATCATGATGGTATTGTAATGAATATCCGGCTATTGATGATGTAAAACCTACAGTACTAAAGGGTAACGTTTCATCGAAGTAACTGTATTATTATACTTAGAGTAACAATTGGTTCGAGCTTAATTGTTGGAGCCGGAGCCCTGATAAGTAAAGATTTACCAAGTAATGCCGTATATGCCCGGGACTCAGCTAATAAATTAAATTTCTAGCGGAATAGCAACATGGAATTTTAGATAATATTTTAGACACAAAAGGAATTAAACCTAAAAGATATTTTATTAAACGCCATGATAAACAATATTTTTATTATAGATCTATAATTAATATTTATAAAAGCTGTTATGTATTCTAAATGTGCAGGGTGTTGGAGTAGTGTATCGAATATTTGTATCCAATCGAGTTTACATTGAGGTTGAGGTTTACGCTTCAAAATGCTTTTATTAAGTTGTACATTAAGTTAATGTTCAAATAACGGTTAGGTTTAACCTTATATTTAATATTAGTAACTCCTTAATTCGATGTTTTATAAGATAAATAAACTAAACTTTCAGCGAGCTTTAACTTGAACATAAAAAATGATCCCGCAGTAAATAGTTTTTTACAAAGAATGCCAAAAAACATTCAAGAAACCTTTACTGATGAGCAGCTAATGTATCTAAAAGTTGCGATAGGTGCTCGTCAGTGGGGGAAACATAGTGTTGACTTTCGCGGCGTACTCAGCTTTTTTAGATATCGTTATTATATAGTTTTTTTAGGTGGTCGTAATAGGCGAGTGCTTAGTGAGGGGAGTAAAAAAATCTCTCTATTATTAAAAGTTTTTTTTACCAGTGTGCTTGCACTTCTACTACTATTATCATTTACATTAATAGCTTATTTGATTAAATCTGCGTTGGGAATTGATTTGTTTGAAGGATATTCATTTGGTGTTTGGTCTCGGTTTAAGAGCCTATTTAATTAAACTCACCTTATCCTAATTGTTCTTTTTTCGTTAGAATGTAAATTTTTCTGTTATTCGAACTTAATAGTAATGTATGGCTAAGCTCGCAAAAATATTGTAAAATTATTATTAAATCTACTTCTAAGTATTTGCTATAAAGGAATGGAATCGCATGACCTCTTCAAGGACTTTTAAGCCTAACGGCTCCTCAGATGCTAGTTTTTATAGATTGTTCGACATTTTTTCGCTATTTTTGGCCTTTCAATGCTCGAGTTTTCTTTATCATTTTGAGCTAACTACCCACTACATGATTGCAATATTAACTGTTGCCTTAAGTTACTTATACTGCGCTGAAATATTTTCGGCTTATCGTTCGTGGCGTGCAGGTAAATTTAGAGACATGATTTTTACAGCCTGGAGTGCATTGTTTTTAGCATTTGCCACTTTGTTTTTTGTTATGTTTGTTTTTAAGTTGACTGAGTCACTTTCACGAGTTGGTTTAGGTTTATGGTTACTGTTTAGTATTATATTTTTATACACGTGGCGCTATGCCGTTAATTTATATAAACGAAATCGCCGTAAGCTCGGTATGAACTTACGTAATGTTGCCATAGTAGGGGCTACTGAGTCGGCGGTATATTTATATGACGAGATTGAAAAAAACGATGAGTTAGGTTTTAAGTTTTTAGGCTTTTATGACGACCGTAAGCCAGAACGATTATTTAATAATGTAACTACTTACGAAGTAACAGGCACAATACAAAACGCTATTTGTGCAGCACGCGAGGGAAAAATAGACATACTCTACATTGCACTGCCAATGAAAGCTGATAAGCGCATAGCAGATCTATTATTGCAACTGGGTGATACCACTGTAGATGTACATTTTATACCCGACTTTTTACTATCAAACTTAATACATGCACGTGTAGAGCATGTTGGTAACGTAGACACACTAAGCGTATTTGAATCGCCTTTTAT
This sequence comes from Pseudoalteromonas sp. SG45-1, assembly GCF_014164135.1. NCBI lineage: Bacteria > Pseudomonadati > Pseudomonadota > Gammaproteobacteria > Alteromonadales > Pseudoalteromonadaceae > Pseudoalteromonas > Pseudoalteromonas sp. SG45-1. The sequence goes on along the minus strand of NZ_JACJEP010000010.1, from coordinate 54,433 downwards.
TGGTGCGCGTGAGTTTATAAAACGCACCGAAGACATAGTAGTGTCGTCGATTATATTAATGCTTATTTCACCCATACTTATTGCTATAGCGTTCGCTGTTAAATTTACTTCAAAAGGACCTGTAATTTTTAAGCAAGACCGCTACGGGCTTGACGGACGTAAAATTAAAGTGTGGAAGTTTCGCTCAATGAGCGTGACCGAAAACAGCACAGTGGTAACTCAAGCCACTAAAAACGATTCCCGTATAACACCATTAGGTGGTTTTTTACGCCGCACCAGCCTAGACGAACTGCCGCAATTTATAAATGTTTTAAAAGGCGATATGTCGATTGTGGGGCCTCGGCCACATGCTGTTGCACATAACGAGGAGTACCGTAAAAAAGTAGAGTTTTATATGCTACGCCATAAAGCAAAGCCCGGTATAACAGGTTGGGCTCAAATCAATGGTTGGCGAGGCGAAACCGATACCCTTAATAAAATGGAAAAACGGGTAGAATTTGACTTGCACTATATTAAGCATTGGTCGTTATGGTTTGATATAAAAATTATTTTTTTAACAATATTTAAGGGATTTAAAAATGCAAACGCTTACTAATCCGGTTAAAGGCTTACTTTTAATTGTAAGTATGGGGGTTACATCCCCAGCATTTGCGGCGCTTAAGCCAGGCAGTGTTATAACTAAAGACGGCGCAGAAATTACGCCTACTTTAACTACAGGAGTTAGCAGTAATGATAACTTTTTTAGCACCCCGAATGATGAAGAGTCGCGTTTAATATGGACTATTACCCCAAACATTGATGCACTGATAGAAGATGGCGTAAATTATTACAGTATTAATGCAGCTACGAGTACAAGCTTGCATAACAAAGACAGCGCAGATAATTTTACCCAAGTTAATTTAAGTGCTGCAACGCATAACGAATTTACCAGCCAACATAGGTTAGATATTAATGCCAGCGCCGATTGGTTGTATGAGCCACGTGGTAGCGGTTTAACTGAAGGCTTAGGTGATGCAATTAACGAGCTGGTAGAATACCAACAACACAATTTTAATGCTCGATACGAATATGGTGCCGTAAGCTCAAAAGCCCAAGTTGCACTGCAGGCTGGTTTTTTTAACAAAAAATACCAAAATTTTAGAGCTGTTTCACAATTTCGTGATTACGATAAAACGTTAATGGGTATTACTGCTTACTACAATACACAAGCTTCAAGCAGAACCTTTATAGAGTTAAAGCGCGAAGATTATCGTTATGATGTGATACAGGCTAATGGTATTAGCCGCGATTCTGACGATACTAAATTACTAGCCGGTATGGAATGGGAGGCAACGGCAGTTACCTCAGGCTCGTTTAAGTTAGGTTATCAAAAAAAGAGCTTTATATCGGCTCAGCGTGAAGATTTTAGCGGTTTAAGTTGGGAAGCTGCGGTTAATTGGCAGCCATTAAGTTATTCGACCGTGCAGTTAAGCACTAGTCGTGCAGCAAAAGATCCATTAGTTGAAGGCGATTACATAAAAGAAAGTACATATGGTATTAATTGGGCACATAATTGGAGCGACTATTTAAGCTCACTTGCTGGTGTTAATTACACTAATGAGCAATATACTGGTGATGTAGGCCGTAAAGATAAATCCAAAAGTGCACGTTTAGGTTTGAACTATATTGCGAGTAAGTTTGGTATGGTGTCTACCTATGTAGACTTTATTGATAAAGATTCTACTCAAAGCGCAATAGAGTTTGACCGCGTTATTGTAGGTGTTAATTTTACATTCGCTTTAAAGGCTAATTAATGAAGTTTATTTTTAGTTTAACGCTGCTATTTTTAAGCAGCGTTTGTTTTGCACAGTCTGAGCAAAATTATGTATTAGGTGCAGGAGATATGGTTGAAATAAAAGTTTTTGGCCAGCCTGATTTAGAGGTTACTGCACTTTTAGGTAATAGTGGTGAGGTTAATTACCCGTTTTTAGGTAAAGTGAAATTAGCGGGGCTTAGCATTTCTGAAGTTGAACAGGTTATAACACAAGGCTTACAACCTGATTATTTAATAAACCCTAATGTATACGTTCAAGTTGTTGAATATAGGCCTTTTTATATTCATGGTGAAGTTAAAGACCCTGGTGCCTACCCTTATCAACCTTCTATGACAGTAAACCAAGCTATAGCACTTGCTGGTGGTTTAACTGAGCGTGCATCTGTTGATAAAATATACATATTTAAAGAGCAAACTAAACAGCAGCAACAAAAAGGTGGTTTAAACAGCCTAATTGCAGCGGGCGATACAATAAAAATCGAACAGCGCTTATTTTAAGTTGTAAAGAGTATTAAACATGAAGAATGACGTAAATGAAATTTTGGACAGTTCTGGTGAGCTTATTGATTTAGGTGTTTATTTAAATATTATTAAAAGGAATTTATGGCGTGTTTTTTGTTTCGCTGTAGTTATTACAATTTTAGTTATAATGTTAGTTTTGACTATGACACCACGCTACAGCGCCACTGCAACTTTGTTAATAGAGTCAGAGCAAAGCAAGGCTGTAAGTTTTGATGAAGTTTACGGCCTCGACTCATCTAAAAAAGAATATTACCTAACTCAGTTTGAGGTTATTAAGTCGGACAGTATTGCTCGTGAGGTCATCACTAAGCTAGACCTAAAGTCACATGTGGACTTTATTCCAAAATCTTCAGTTTCTAAAGAGTTCGCAAATATTATTATAGCTTTTATACCTTTTCTACAGGCGAAGGAGCTTGAATTATCTCAGGAAGATAAATCTCACCTAGAAATGTTATATCTTTTAAACGAATTTAAAAGCAATTTGAGTGTTTCTCCAATACAAAATACTCAATTAGTAAAAATTAGTTTTGAGTCAAGCGATCCTAAATTAGCTGCTTTAGTGGCGAATACAGTGGGTGAAGTATATATAGAAAGCCAAATGCGCGCTAAAATGGGTATTACCCAGCAGGCATCTAATTGGTTAAATACGCGTTTATCGGCACTACGTATTCAGCTTGATACCTCTGAACAAAAACTACAAGCTTACCGTGAAGCACAAAAACTGGTAGATATTGAAGGTATTGCAGGACTTGTAACGCAAGAGCTTGAGCAAATGTCGCAACAATTACTAGTGGCCCGTAACGAAAAAAACAACCTGCAAAGTATTAACCGTGTAATAAGCGAATACGGTAATAATAATTTAGAGCTATTAGGTAGCATGCCTGAAATTACATCACATAAAGTGGTACAAGATGTAAAACGCGAGGTTATTTTAGTAGAGCGTAAGGTAAGTGAATTAAGCGAGGTTTACGGCCCTAAGCACCCTAAAATTATATCGGCAAAGGCTGAGCTTGCTACGGTAAAAACTAACCTAGATAAGCAAATTAAAAGCCTAATTACCGGCATTGAAAAAGAGCTAAACCGAATTACTCGTACCGTAAGCGCGCTTGAGGCTGACTTAGCTAAAATACGTGCAGAATACCAAGAGATCACCCGTAAAGAAACTGCCTATAACCAGTTAAAACGTGAAGTTGAAACAAACCGCAGTATATTTAATACCTTTTTATCGAGATCTAAAGAAACCGAAGTAACCAGTGATTTTAGCTCGGCTGCCGCACGTTTTACTGACCGCGCTTATGCACCAAATAAACCTGCAAAGCCAAATAAAAAGCTTATTATTATTTTAGCTTTTGTGGCAAGTTTTGGTTTTGCGGTAGTAATGAGTTTTATTTTTGATGCGCTTAACGATACAGTTAAAACAAAAAATGATGTTGAGGGTAAATTAGCACAACGTATGCTTGGTTTGTTGCCGCATGTTAAATTGCCAAAAAATAGTGTGTTTCCGATACATGCTTACCTTGATGACAACTACAGGCGTTTTGCCGAGTCGGTACGCACGTTCCGAACTAGTCTATTGTTAACCCAGTTAGAGCGCGACCTTAAAGTTATTGCGGTTACCTCGAGCTCCCCAGGTGAGGGTAAAACCACTACCTCTGCTAATTTAGCTATGTCGCTTGCACAAATGGGTAAAGTGCTAATTATAGATGGCGATTTACGTAAACCAAGTATTGCAAAACGTTTTGATATTCCGGTATTTCACCCAGGTTTAAGTAACTTAATTGTAGGTACCGAGGAGCTTACTGAGTGTGTGCATATAGACGAGCAGTCGGGTGTTGCTATTATGCCAAGTGGGCAAATACCAGGTAACCCTTTAGAGCTTTTGTCTAATATTCGTTTTAGTGAACTGCTTGAGCTACTTAAAGCTAAGTATGATCATATTATTATTGATACGCCGCCCACTCAGGCAGTGAGTGACGCACTAGTTATAGCACAAAGTGCAGATTCGGTTATTTATGTGGTTAAATCTGATGTAACTCGTATTAAACCAATAAAAGCGGGTATTGAGCGTTTGTTTGAGTCTAAAGCACATGTTGCTGGCATAGTGCTTAATCAAGTTGATATGAGTAAGTCAAACGATGAACACAGCTACGGCTACTACGATTACCATGATTACTCACAAAAACCTGAGCAATCAACAGCTTAAAACGAATGATAGATATACATTCTCATATACTACCTGGGCTTGACGATGGCGCTAAAGACTTAACGGAGTCTTTAGCGCTATTAAAAATGGCACAAGCCGATGGTATAACTCACATGGTAGCTACTCCGCACATTCATTTAGGCCGCTTTAATAACGCTGCTTCGCATATTTATGACGATCTAGCTAATTTAAAAGCACAGGCATTAGTAAATAATATTGGTATTAAACTAGCTGTTGCAGCAGAGGTTAGGTTAGATGTAGAGCTAATGAGTTTAGTGCTTAGTAATAAACTCCCGTATATTGGTACGCTTAATTCAGTAAATTATTTATTATTAGAACTCCCGCATTCGCATGTCCCCCAAGGCTACGATAAGTTTATAAATTGGCTAGCTAAACAAAATATAAAAGTGATTATTCCTCATCCTGAGCGTAATCGTGATATTCAAGTAAATCCTTTTTATATTAATCGTTTAAAGCAATTAGGGTGTGAGTTTCAGTTAACAGCGTCAAGCATTGAAGGTGCATGGGGCGAAACTGCAAAAAATATTAGTATAGATATGCTAAAAAAGGGTTTAGTAACCTATGTTGCATCTGATGCTCATTCAGTTAAGCGCAGGCCGCCTATTTTGAGTAAAGCTAAGCAAATAGTGAGCGAGTTGATAGGTAAAAATGATGCACATAATTTGTTTTTTACCAACCCTAAGCGTCTAACAGAGTCGTTGTTTAATGAGTAATTTAAATACAAACCGCCTCACACAAATTGCAATACTTGCAGTTATTACATTAGTTATAGGTTATCAAAGCTCACAAAGTATGCGTGCAAATACATGGTATTTTAATGCAGTCAATATTTTAAAGCAGCCTGTAAGCACAATTACTCCTGAAGAGCTAGAGCTTGCAGACAGGGCAATTACATATGCAACAAGCCAAGACCCTTCACAGCCTCATTACTGGCAGTTAAGTGCTTATATAAAAATGTCCAATCTAGCTGTAACTAGCGAGCAAAATAAGAATAATCTTTTGGTTTATCAACAAGCAGAAAAAGATCTATTAAAGTCATTAGAGTTAAGGCAAACATGGTCAGAAACGTGGATTGCACTGGCACAAGTAGTTAGTTATCAAGAAGGGCCGACAGAGCGCGTATACGAGTATATTCAGCAGGCTAAAAAATTCGGGCCGTACAAGCTTGATGTGCAGCTTGGTATTATTCAAATAGCGCTAATGAACTGGCAGCAACTCCCTCCAAAGTATAAAGCATTGTATGTTGCTGAATTAAATTTAGCCGTTAAATATGGTTATAAATTTTATCAAGTTTTTGATGTTGCTAAGCAAGTTGATGCTTTGCCTATTTTATGTCTATCGCTTAAGTTTGGCTCTCACTTTGAACCGCTAAGAACTAGCTGGATGTTTAAAAAACATTGTAACTAGGTAGGTTTTGAAAGTGTTTAGCCTGTTTACGTTAAAGTGAAAACCAATTGCACAAAGAGAAGTGAATGAGGAGTAAATGAGAAGACACCAAGTGATCTATTCAACGAACTGACTTATCACTTCTCTAAAAGCGCAGCGTCTCATAACCTCTTTGTGAATATTTGTTTTATTGGTAAAAGCTGAACTGTTATTATAGGGCGTAAAAAATTGCCCAGAGGTTAAAAACCTCTGGGCTATAAATTGACTCTAAATTGAGCCTAGCGTTAACTAAAAACTTTCTGGTTCGTTAGGGAGAAGAAGAAAGTACTTAAAACTATAGTAAAGCTGTTCAATAAAGCATAACTAATTTCGCCATCTGGTTACATTTGATAACAAAGGATTAGATTAATTATGCGTAATTTGTACTTTAGTTTCACCCCAGCTTATTAACTGCGTATTTTGCACTAGATCGCGTGGTAGTGAGTTTTTGATCTTATTTTTTTGCCATTTCCCCAGCCCAATAGGGCAACCACACAGCGTTAATACCACTTCACCTATTGTTTGAGTTGCCTCAGTTAAGCATATATCTTTACCTTGAAAATAATCATTGGCTTGCTCGTTATTTAAAGCAAATACATTGGTTTTACACTCATTGCCAAATACGGTTGCAAACTCGTGCGTTAGCCTTACGCCGTTTTTATGAATAATTCCAATTTGAATGCCTAAACGTGCGTATTTAATTTTATTTTGGACGGCTTCAAACCCCTCAGGAAATAACCACAGTTCTTTGTCACGCTGCATTAGGCTGCCAGGCAGGTTAGTTAACCCAAAATGCTTTTTAAGCGATTGCATAAACGCGACGCTTTGCTTTTTATCAAACTCGTTGAACGGAAACGCGCCTTTTTTAACTGTTTGATTTGGGTTATCGCAACTTGCGTGCTTTTTAAATTTAGCAATAAAAAAGCCTTCGCTATCGAAGGTTTGCGGCCATACATGTAAATAGCCCTCATTAGTTGTGGCTTTGCTTGAACCTTCAAATAAATCACTGAGTGACTCAGGTGCTATATAGTCGCCAAATTCACTGAGTAAATAACCGCACACTTGTTGATTTTCGAGCGGGGTGAGTGTGCAGGTTGAATACACTAAGGTGCCACCTGGCTTTAATGCGTAAAATGCGCTTTTAATTAAGTCTTTTTGTACTTGGGCTATTTGTATGTTTGATTCTATTGACCAATTTTTTAGTGCGTCGGCGTCTTTACGTACCGTGCCTTCGCCAGAGCAGGGCGCGTCTAGCAATATGCTATCAAAGCATTCAAACATGTAGTTGCCAAATATAACGCCATCAAAATGCGAGAGCGCACAGTTGCCTACTCCCATGCGTTTGAGCGTTGCGCTAAGTACTTTTAGGCGCGATGACGAAAGCTCGTTTGCAACAAGCACGCCTTGGTTATCCATAAGTGCTGCAAGTTGCGATGTTTTAGAGCCTGGTGCTGATGCCATATCAAGCACGGTGTTATTTTGAGAGTCAGCGAGTTCAATACTTTGTTTTAAGGCAATAGGCGGCAGCATTGAACTTGCCTCTTGCACGTACATAGCACCGCTTAGATGTAAGTCGGTATTACCTAGGGCTAGGTTTTGCTCTTCATCGCATGGGCGTTCTAACCAAAAGCCTTCACTGCACCATGGGATTGGGGTTAGCAGCCAATTTTTTTCAGTGGCACGTTTTACAAATTCTTCAATGCTAATTTTTAATGTATTAACGCGGATAGATTTTCTGAGGGGCCTGCGACACGCATTTAAAAAGTCATCTAAGTTTAGATGCGCTGGTAAATAGGTTTTTACGTCATCAATAAAGTGCTCAGGAATAAAAGTGTTGGCGTTCACGCGTTAGCTCATACTATAAAAATAAAGCGTGATAATAGCATTTATATAATGCATTTTCAGCGCTTAAAGACGTAACATCTGATTTATTATGCTGTCGACACTTCATTGTTTTAGTCCATTTTAAAACCATTTTTATGCGACTTCAGGTTAATAGTGTCGACAATGAGTGTGTTTTTTAGCCATTTTGATAGGTTTAAGGGTTGACATGATTTTTTAATAAGCCCATAGTAACCACATTAATTGTCGACAATCTAAAAAATAACTTATGACACACACATTTTTAAACGAAGCGCCTATAACTACCGCATCAGATCAAGTATTTGTAGATATGCGCCGTGAGATTGTTGAAGGTAGTATAGTTCAAGACAGTAAAATATCAGAGCCTGAGCTTGCCAAACGTTATGGTGTAAGCCGTGCAACGCTTAGAGAGGCGTTAAATCGCCTAGAAAGTTGCTACCTTGTTGAGCGTAAAGCTAACGTAGGTTGCCGAGTAGTTGCCCTTACTGCTGAGCGTTTGATTGAAGTGTACCAAGTTCGCAGCTCACTTGAAGGTTTGGCATGTAGGCTTGCTGCCGACAATATGGAACCCGAAGAAGTAAAAGGCTTAAAGCAATTACTTAATCAGCACCTACAAACACAACGTGTTAAAGAAGGCGAGTCTTACTATCAAGAAGCCGGCGATTTAGATTTTCATTATCGTATTATTCAAGGCAGTAAAAACGCGCATTTAATTCATTTACTGTGTAATGAGCTTTATCAATTAATACGCATGTACCGTGTACAAATGGGCATGGTGGGGCCGCGTGTATCAAAAGCGTTTGATGAACATTTAGCTATTATTAACGCCATTGAAAACCACGACGGCGAACTGGCCGAAATGTTAATGAAGCGCCACATCAGTGCATCGCAAGCAAATATCCAAACCAAATTTGATGTATACCAATCAATATGAGTATTCGAACAATTTAACGGATTAAATCGCTCCGTAACGTCGTTAAAAATTTTTTATTTAGAACCACTAAACATAAAAATTATTGCCTAGTTACAGAACGATTTTCTTATCGTTAAATAGACCTCATACCCATACAGATTGATATTAGTCGCAAAAAAAGAAGCTGCTAATAGCTAAAAGCTAAAAGCTAGCAAGAGCAGTTAAACAGTCACAATTACATATTAAAACTATAAGTTACTCCACGTAGCAACCGTTCAAAGTGAGGAGAAAGTAATGTCAGCAGGATTAAAATTTAAACACGCTATTGCCAATAACAGCCCGTTACAAGTGGTAGGTACTATTAACGCCTACACAGCGATGATGGCAGAAAAAATGGGTCACCAAGCTATTTACCTCTCAGGTGCCGGTGTTGCAAACGCCTCGTTTGGTATGCCTGACTTAGGTATGACGAGCCTTGATAACGTGCTTGAAGATATTCGCCGTATTACTGGTGCTAGCGATTTACCACTACTTGTTGATGCCGATACCGGTTGGGGTGGGGCGTTTAACATTGCACGAACAGTAAAAGAAATGACTAAAGCGGGTGCGGCGGGTTTTCATATAGAAGACCAAGTAGCGCAAAAACGCTGTGGTCATCGCCCTAATAAAGAAATTGTAAGCCAAGGTGAAATGGTTGACCGCATTAAAGCGGCGGTTGATGCAAAAACCGATAGCGATTTTTATATTATGGCGCGTACCGATGCATTTCAAAAAGAAGGTTTAAACGCCGCGATAGACCGTGCAGCAGCCTGTGTTGAAGCGGGTGCTGACGCTATTTTTGCAGAAGCCGTACACGACCTTGCTGATTACCAAGCATTTGCAAAAGCGATTAACGTTCCAATTTTGGCAAACATTACTGAGTTTGGCCAAACACCTATTTACACAAAAGAGCAGTTAAGCGATGTAGGTGTTGAAATGGTGCTTTACCCACTCAGTGCATTTAGAGCCATGAACAAAGCAGCATTAAACGTGTATTCAGCAATTTTAAATGAAGGCTCGCAACAAAGCCAAATTGAAAATATGCAAACGCGCTCTGAGCTTTACGACTTTTTAGATTACCACACGTACGAGAACACACTCGATAACCTTTTTTCATCAAAATCTGACAAATAATAATTATTAAAAAATAAAATCACACACAAATTTAAGATAGGAGAAGATCATGGTAGATAAAGCATTAGGCGGCGCGGGTTTACGCGGACAAGTGGCTGGTCAAACAGCATTGTGTACTGTTGGACAAAGTGGTTCTGGTTTAACGTATTGTGGTTACGATATTAGCGAACTTGCCGAAAAAGCGCAGTTTGAAGAAGTGTCTTTTTTACTTTCACGTGGTGAGTTACCAACCACAAGCGAATTGGCTGAGTATAAAGCAAAACTAAAAAGTTTACGCGGCTTACCTGATGCGCTTAAAACCGTGCTTGAAAACATTCCTAAAGACGCGCACCCAATGGATGTAATGCGCACGGGTTGCTCAATGTTGGGTAACCTTGAAATGGAGCTTGATTTTAGCCAAGCCAATGATGCAATCGACCGTATGGTTGCTGTGTTCCCAAGTATTATTTGTTACTGGTACCGCTTTACACACGATGGCGTACGCATTGAAACACAAACTGATGACGACTCAGTTGGCGCACATTTTTTAAATTTATTACACGACAAAGCACCTAGTGAATTGTTTGCACAGGTAATGAATGTATCACTAATTTTATACGCAGAGCACGAGTTTAACGCCTCTACCTTTACAGGCCGTGTATGTGCTTCAACTTTATCTGATATTCACTCTTGTGTAACTGGTGCGATTGGTACGCTACGTGGTCCATTACATGGTGGTGCTAACGAAGCGGCAATGGATATGATTCAAGGTTTTACAAGTCCTGAACATGCTGAGAAAGAAATTATGGGCATGCTTGAACGTAAAGACAAAATTATGGGTTTTGGTCATGCTATTTATCGCGAGTCTGATCCGCGTAATGTAATTATTAAAAAGTGGTCTGAAAAACTAGCGGCTGAGGTAGGCGATACGGTGCTTTACCCTGTGTCTGTTCGTTGTGAAGAGATTATGTGGCGCGAGAAAAAACTGTTTTGTAATGCCGATTTTTTCCATGCATCTGCTTATCACTTTATGGATATTCCAACTAAATTATTTACGCCAATATTTGTAATGAGCCGTGTTACGGGCTGGACTGCCCATGTAAAAGAGCAGCGCGCTAACAACCGTATTATTCGCCCAAGTGCCGATTACACAGGGCCTGACGCACGCAGTTACACACCAATAGAGTCACGTTAAAAAATGGGTGAGCACGCATGTGCTCACTTTTTTATTGCACATAGCCACTAGCGAGCAGTTTTTCTCAAACTTTTTATTAAACACGCTAGCTGTGAGCAAACACCGTCACCAAATTAGCGAACCCTTACCATGACCATAATTAATAACACGCAATACCGTAAACCTTTACCTGGCTCAAACGTCGACTATTACGATACGCAAGAAGCCGTAGATGCAATTAAGCCAGATGCATACGCCACACTACCTTATACATCGCGTGTATTTGCCGAAAACCTAGTACGCCGATGCGACCCTGCTATGTTAACCGATGCACTTAACCAGCTAATTGAGCGAAAGCAAGACTTGGATTTTCCGTGGTATCCGGCGCGCGTAGTGTGCCACGATATTTTAGGCCAAACAGCACTTGTTGATTTAGCTGGGCTTCGTGATGCAATTGCAGCTAAAGGCGGCGATCCGGCTAAAGTGAATCCGGTAGTACCTACGCAGTTAATAGTGGATCATTCACTGGCGGTAGAGCATGCCGGTTTTGATCCTGACGCATTTGAAAAAAACCGCGCCATCGAAGACAGACGCAATGATGACCGTTTTCATTTTATAAACTGGACTAAAACTGCGTTTAAAAATATTGATGTTATTCCACCGGGTAACGGCATTATGCATCAAATTAATCTTGAAAAAATGTCGCCGGTTATTCAAAACCGAGATGGCATTGCATTTCCAGATACACTAGTTGGTACCGACAGCCACACGCCTCATGTTGATGCGCTGGGTGTTATTGCTGTGGGTGTAGGCGGGCTTGAAGCTGAAAGCGTTATGCTTGGCCGTGCTTCATATATTCGCTTGCCTGATATTGTTGGTGTTGAGCTAACAGGTAAGCGCCAACCCGGTATTACCGCTACCGATATTGTGTTGGCCATTACTGAATTTTTACGCGAACAACGTGTTGTATCTACTTATTTAGAGTTTTACGGTGAAGGTGCCGACGCGCTTACACTTGGCGACAGAGCAACCATTTCAAACATGACGCCTGAATTTGGCGCAACTGCCGCCATGTTTTATATCGATGATAAAACAATAGATTATTTGCGTTTAACAGGGCGTGAAGAAGAACAAATTGCCCTTGTAGAAAACTACGCAAAAACAGCAGGCCTTTGGAGCGATAGCTTAAAAACCGCAAAATACGAACGTGTACTTAAGTTTGATTTATCAAGCGTGGGGCGCAATATTGCAGGTCCATCTAATCCGCACCGCCGTGTATCGACAAGCGATTTAGCTAAAGAAGGTATTTCGGGCGTTGTTGAAAATGAAGAAGGCTTAATGCCAGACGGCGCATGTATTATTGCCGCTATTACTAGTTGTACCAATACCAGTAATCCACGCAATGTAATTGCTGCAGCACTCCTTGCCCGTAATGCAAATGCTAAGGGTTTAATGCGCAAACCTTGGGTTAAAACTTCATTAGCACCGGGCTCAAAAGCAGTGCAATCATACCTTGAAGATGCAAACCTACTAACAGAGCTTGAGCAACTTGGCTTTGGCATTGTTGGTTTTGCGTGTACAACGTGTAACGGTATGAGCGGAGCGCTTGACCCTGTGATTCAAAAAGAAGTAATTGAACGTGATTTATACGCAACGGCTGTACTTTCAGGTAATCGTAACTTTGATGGGCGCATTCATCCTTATGCTAAGCAAGCATTTTTAGCGTCACCTCCTTTGGTTGTTGCATACGCTATTGCAGGTACTATTCGCTTTGATATTGAAAAAGGGATACTTGGACAAGATCAACAAGGCAACGATATTACGCTTAAAGATTTATGGCCATCAGATGAAGAGATTGATGCGGTTATTAAGCAAAGTGTTAAGCCTGAGCAATTTAGAAAAGTATACGAGCCTATGTTTAATTTAACCGTAGATTACGGTGAAGATAACGATCCTCTTTACGATTGGCGCCCAGAAAGCACCTACATTCGTCGCCCTCCTTATTGGGAAGGTGCACTTGCGGGTGAGCGCACTATGACCGGTATGCGCGCGCTTGCTGTACTTGGCGATAATATTACAACGGATCATTTATCGCCATCAAACGCAATTATGGCAAGTAGTGCTGCTGGCGAATACCTGACCAAAATGAATGTGCCAGAAGAAGATTACAACTCGTACGCAACGCACCGGGGCGATCATTTAACAGCGCAGCGCGCAACCTTTGCAAACCCAAAACTACTTAATGAAATGGTGCTTGATGAAAACGGCGACGTTAAGCAAGGTTCTTACGCTCGCCTAGAGCCACAAGGCACTAATACCCGTATGTGGGAAGCAATCGAAGCCTACATGGAGCGTAAACAGCCGCTTATTATCGTAGCCGGTGCCGATTACGGTCAAGGTTCGTCGCGCGATTGGGCTGCAAAAGGCGTAAGACTTGCAGGCGTTGAAGTAATCGCAGCTGAGGGCTTTGAGCGTATTCACCGTACTAACTTAATTGGTATGGGGGTTTTACCGCTTGAATTTAAAGCTGGCACAACGCGTAAAACCCTAAAGCTGGATGGCAGTGAAACGTACGATGTAACGGGCGATTTAAAACCAGGCGCTACAGTTAATTTAAGCATTACCCGCAAAGACGGTGAAGTACTTACTGTGCCTATGAAATGTCGTATAGATACCCAAGAAGAGCTTTCTATTTACGCAGCTGGTGGTGTGTTACAACGCTTTGCTCAAGACTTTTTAGAAGCAACGCAATCTGCATAAGGGCAAACACTATGTTTAAACCGCAAATTAAAGTGCCTGCAACCTATATGCGTGGCGGCACCAGTAAAGGTGTGTTTTTTAATTTAACTGATTTGCCAAAGCCTGCTCAAGTAGCAGGCGAGGCGCGCGACAATTTATTACTGCGTGTTATTGGCAGCCCAGATCCGTACGGCAAACAAACGGATGGAATGGGCGGCGCTACATCAAGCACCAGTAAAACCGTAATCCTAAGTAAAAGTGAGCAAGCAGACCACGATGTTGATTACTTGTTTGGTCAAGTGGCGATAGATAAACCTTTTGTAGATTGGAGCGGTAACTGCGGCAACTTAACGTCAGCAGTGGGGGCTTTTGCTATTAGTAATGGTTTGGTCGATAAAAGCAGAGTACCTAATAACGGTGTTGCTATTGTGCGTGTGTGGCAGGCTAATATTAATAAAAGCATATTAGTGCATGTCCCTATGACCAATGGCGAAGTACAAGAAACCGGCGACTTTGAGCTCGATGGCGTTACATTTGCTGCAGCTGAAGTAAAACTTGAATTTATGGACCCCGCTGATGGCGATGGCGCGTTATTTCCAACAGGTAATGTAGTTGATGACTTAGAGGTTCCAGGTGTTGGTACTCTAAAAGCAACCATGATAAATGCAGGTATTCCTACTGTATTTATTAACGCCGCTGATATTAATTATACCGGCACAGAGCTGCAAGACGATATAAATAACGATGTTGCAGCGCTTGAAAAGCTTGAAACCATTCGCGCTTATGGCGCCGTTAAAATGGGCTTAATCACTAATATTAGTGAAGCGCAAGCTCGCCAACATACACCAAAGGTTGCGTTTGTTGCAGCGCCTTTAGATTACGCTGCATCTAGCGGTAAATTTATTGAGGCTGCCAACATTAACTTACTCGTGCGCGCAATGTCGATGGGTAAACTGCATCATGCCATGATGGGCACAGCCGCTGTAGCTATTGGCACTGCCGCAGCAATTGAAGGCACACTCGTAAATATAGCCGCTGGTGGCGGTGCATTGAGTGAAGTTAACTTTGGTCATCCGTCGGGCACGCTAAAAGTAGGTGCTGAGGCTAAAAATAATGCTGGCAACTGGCTAGTTACCAAAGCAAGTATGAGCCGAAGTGCACGTGTATTAATGGAAGGGGTTGTAAGAGTCCCTTACTAATCACTGGTGAAGTTAAGCGCAACTAAACATTTATTTTAGTTAAGCAAACAAATTTTATAAACGTTTGCTTAGCTAAAGTAAAACCTACTCACACTCGTTAGAAATAATCCTTTTTCATTAATTTTCCGAATTATCGTCTTTTTTAGCTCTCATCCACCGCATTTACTTGAAGAATATAATTAACAAACTAGATTATATGTAATATTCATTTAATAAAGTGAATATATTGTATCAATATGTGCTGGTTCTTTATGAGTGTCTATAGGTTATTGAATAATAGAGATGCTGATAAAGAAGTAGCTCATAGAATAAAGATAAATACTTCTATAAAACGTATAAATATGTAGCATAACTATATAGCTTAATGGTATTTTTAA
This sequence comes from Pseudoalteromonas sp. SG45-1, assembly GCF_014164135.1. Lineage (NCBI taxonomy): Bacteria > Pseudomonadati > Pseudomonadota > Gammaproteobacteria > Alteromonadales > Pseudoalteromonadaceae > Pseudoalteromonas > Pseudoalteromonas sp. SG45-1. The sequence continues at coordinate 39,032 of NZ_JACJEP010000010.1, read as the reverse complement.
TGTTCTAGTAACAAAAGTTATGATTGTGTACTTTTTTGATGCTTTTTGAATATAAAAGCTTACATAAATCACTATCAACTAAACTAATTTCTGATACTCATTCCAGGCTATCAAGGAGAAATAAATGGTAAAGCGTACGATCAAATTTACACCTATTGCAGCTTCAGTTGCACTAACATTAGGCTTAACAGCATGTGGTTCTGATAACGACAGAAATATTCCTGTTACACCTGTAGAATCTTTCACTGCAACGGGCGATGCACAATTTAACATTGAAGTAACAGGTAAAGCAGTTAAAGGTTCAATGAAAAGTGCAGTAGTAACTGTAATGACTTTAGATGCATCTGGTCAAAGCGTTCCTGTTGCATTTCGCTCAGCCGCTTCAGCAGAGGCTGAGTCTTTTTCTGAAGAAGCACTATCACAAGATGCTGCAGATGCAGCGGTAGAAGCAAGTAAAATTGCCGCTAACCCTGAAGTGCTAACTGATGAAAACGGTCGTTACAGCATCTACCTAGATGATGATTTTACTGGACCTGTTTACATTAGTGTTAAAACGTCTGAAGAAGGCGATGATAGCTTTTTACGTTGTGATGCTTACGTAGGTTGTGGCACTTACGATGAAGCGCCAGAAGTTGACGACGAAAATGATGGCGATACTGATATTGAGTTTGGCGAATGGTACAAAACTGACCTAGAGCTTTCTGTTGTTAAGTTTATTCCAGCTGTTGAAGCAGATACATCTGGAGCGAGCGGTGCAGCTGGCGACGATAATGTTATAGGTTCTTATAAAGCTAATGTTACTTTTTTAACATCGTTAGTGGCAGGTCTTCTTCTTGACTCAGGTTCAAGTGTAGATGAAGACGCTATTGCTACAGCTAGCTTAAACACTGTTGTACAAGTAATGGGTCAAGACGCAGCACTTTTACTTTCTGCTATTATTGGCGATTTATCTAACGGCGGCGCTGTAGATTTAAGCAATGTTGATGGCGAAGAAGAACTTACTGACGGTATTTTAGCAATTGCACAGCTTTCATCTTCAATTCAAGGTTTACCTTCAATTGGTGATGTAATGAGCAGCATTAAAGCTGGTATTAAATCAGGCCAGTTTAAAGGTAATACTGACGCTGGCATTGCTGCAATAGCTACAATGTTACAAACAGCAATTACAAATACTGCAAACATTTTTGTTGCTGTAGCAACGGGTGATGAAACTGCAATTGAAAACGCTTTAAAAGCGGCATTCTCTATTAACAACCCTAATGCAACACAAGCACAAATTGATGCGTTTGCCGCTAATTCAGTAGGTATTGCTAAAAAAGCAAAAGCAGCTAAAGACAAAGCTGTTAAAAATGGTGCAGCAACTGATGCCGGCCTTGCAGCCGCTGCAGTAAAAGTTAAAAAAGCACTAGAAGTAATTGGTTGTACTGGTGCAGAGTGTACAGTTGGAGACGATTTTTATACAGCTCTAGCAGCTGCTTTAACAGTAGAAGTTACAGCTTCACAAACTGCACTTACTGCATTAGAAATGGATATTGAAACAGCTCAAAGTTCACTTGCTGATGTTCAAGCAATGGGTGGCGATGCTCTTACGGCTGATAACGCAGCTGCATTTGTAAGCGCTGTAACATTACTGAAAAATGAAGCTGCTACTGCTGGTTTAACAGCTAAAGCGGGTTCTATTTTTGTTAAATCACAAGGTTATGTAACTGCTGCAAAAGCGTTAGTTACTCAAAGCTCTGATTACCAACAGATTCTTGATTCTGCAACGTCTTTACAAACAGATGCAGGTGTTGCTGTAACTGACACCGTTGCATACGACGCTGCATTAGCTGCACTAGTAGCGGAAGCAGAAGCAGCGATTGAAACGTTTGATATTGCTCTTGCTGCTGCAAAACTAGTTGCTGAAGACACTGCAGACGTTGCTGATGAGAAAAAATCAGCAGCAGACACAGCTGAAGCAGTTTCTACAAGCGCACTTGCTAACGCAGAAGGTGCAATGGTAGATACAGCCGCAAACGCAACTGAAGCTCTTGAGCTTGCTATGACTGCTGTTACTGCTGCGTCTGATTTTGCTGCTGCTGTTGATGCACTTGAAATTGCTATTGAGCAAGCACTTGTTGCTGCTAATGCTTACCTAGACCTTGAAGGCGAAGGCGCACAAGCAATGATTGATGCGCTTACAGCTATGCAAACAGCTGCTGTAGCTCAAGGTGACCTAGCTAGCGAGCAATTTGTAACAGCTTATAACCTACAACTTGTTGCTGAAGCGGCGGTTGCTAAACTTGAAGTACTAACTTCTGTTAAAGCTACATCAGAGTCATTATCGACTATGACTGTGCTTACTAACACTGGCGGTCAAGCGGTTATCGATGCAGCAGACGTTCTTGCTGACGTAATTGATGAACTAGCTGAAATGGGTAACTCAGGTGAAGGTACTTCTACTCGTCAACCTGATTGGTCATATAACTATGACTTAGATGCGTTAGTTTTAGAATTAGAGAACGAAACTACCGGTGAAATGATCAGTGCTTCAGCTTCTTACCAAGGCGAGCAATTAGTTGTTGCTTGGGGCGCTACATTAATGGGTGAAAATGACGCAACTGTTTCACTTGTTACTGCTGATACACAAGCACAAGCACTTGAAGATTGTGTTGATTTTGCTGCAGGTACAATTGATGCTACTCAAATTGATTCATGTTTAATATTCACATTTGACGGTGCAGTAAATGCTGACACAATTGATGATGCTGAAATTATCGATACGCAAGCTTGGAACCACGTTGAAATTATGGACGGTGATTCTGGTTTCACTGGTATGCTAAACCTTACTGCAACTGAAGAATCAGATTCTTCAAGTATTACACTTGAAGGTATGTCTGGCGACTTAGACTTTAAAGTAATGGGTATGGTTGACAGTAGTGGTGATGAAGATGAAAGTACATTAGAAGTTATGGTTAAAGGTGACGCAGCAATGGGTTACACATTATCTCTAACTGGTATGGAATCTACAGGTTACACTGGTGATGTTAAAGCTATGTACAATGGCGAAATGATGTCATTTGGTACTGCTTCTAAAGTTACTAACGGTGTATCTATCACTTACATCGATGGTGATGTAGTGCCTTACACTGATGTTGATTTAATTGATTCATCTAAGTAATATTTAAACTATAAAAGGGGAAAGCAGCGCTTTTCCCTTTTTTTATAGAAAGCGATTAAATTATGAAAAAAAAAATTCTCTTGTTAGGATTTTCAACAGCTTTTATTTCTCCTCTTGCTTCCGCAGATAACCAATTTCAAATATTTACTCATTTTGACGCAGAAATTTATACTGAAGCACAACCAGTACAAGCCTTTGTAGATGATTTTGATGCACCATTAAAGTCGGGTGACAGTGCATTTACCTATAATATTTTTGAAGTGGGTGTTGGCTACGGTAATTTTAAAGTGGGTTTACAAAGTCGTTATGACTATGTTCTTAACTTTGATCCTGATACAGCTAAATATACTCATACCGAAAAGAATGACTTAGAGTTTGAAGATAGATTTTATACCTATTACCTCGATGCTAAACAAGCAACGTCTAATGGTGTATTCGTATCTTATGATTTTAAATTTTTAGATAAAAATGCATTAACAATAACACCTAAGCTTTCTGTTTTTGCCAGCTCACACTATCAAGATGCCACTGTAAATGGTGAGATTTTTAGTGATGAAGTTGAAGGTGCTGTAACTGTCGATTACAACTTTTCAAAAGATATTTTATTTAAAGAATTTACACCTTCACAAAAGCCTGAAGGGCTAGGCTATAGCCTAGATATTTTTGCCGATTGGCAAGTAAATGATGAGCTTAAAGTTGGTTTTAGCGTAAAAGATTTGCTGTATAAAACAGAGTACGAAGACAGCGGCTCTGTAAAGGGTCAAACGACTGAAATTCCATTTAGCGAAGATGATAACGGCGATATTATTACTCAGCCAACAGTTTCATTAAAAACATCTGCATTTGGAAATACGGTATCTCATGATTTCGAAATGGAAATGCGACTACAAGCATTTGCCGATTACAGAATAAGCGACCGATTTTCGACTCAGTTAACTTTAAAACGTTACGATAAAGACACGTTTAGCCAATTAAAAGGCCGTATTCACTTTTGGGATCATTGGCGAGTACAAGCAGGCTACGAAACAAAAAGCGAAGCATTTTTAGTTGGTATAGAAAACGAATATTTTGGTCTTAATTTACAAACTGATAGCCTAGATTTAGATAAAGCCTATTATGCGAATGTGAATTGGTACGTGAACATTAAGTTTTAAGGAATGAAGATGTTAAAACAAATTATACCTTTAGGGGTCGCTATTGCATTGGCAGGTTGTGGCTCTTCATCAGACAGTGACAGTTCAGAATCTGTTGCAGTGAGTGAAATTGCTACATCTTCTTCTGTGAGTTTTTATGTATCTAATTGGCAATCACCACAGGGCACGCTTAATGTTTTAGATAGCGATGGGGTGGTGCAAGAATCAATTGAAGTCGAAAACATCAATACTGCGAGTGTAAGTGTAACTCCACTTACTTTTAATAGCTTTGAGTTTATACCTAGCGATACAGCTCTACCTTGTCCGCGATTTACAGGGTGTGGCAGAACTGTGCGTGGTGATGTAAATGACTTAAACGCAAACCGGTTAATTGACTACCAAGAATTGACAACCGTTACCCTTAATTACAAAGCGGATGCATTTAGTGCACCGGGTGTAAATAAGGTTTATTTATCGCCATTGAGTAAAGCAATTACAGAAGAAGGCTTTAGTGCTACACAGGCGAGTTTATCAGCCACGCCTTTTTATCATTTAACGCACAGTAATTTAAATGCAAGTGTTGAAGCAGAAATGGTGACAAATGCCTTCACCTACGCGGCAATTTTAGCTGGTGTTGCTGATAGTTCGTTTAGTGTTGAAAGTGCTTTTAATGCATTTACTAACTTGGAGACTGACCAGCAAGCTTGGCAAGATTACAGCGACTTAGCAGCGCAGTATGTTACAGACAACTTATTTAGCGACCAAGGTAATGCTTTGTTGAAAAATGTAGCTGGTCAAGTTAAGCAAACGATTGCAAGTGTAACTACATTTACAAATTGGCAGGCTCGCTCAGCAGAAGTGCAAAGCTTAGACTCAAGAGAGTTACTTGTTGATACGCGAAATATAATTGGTGTTGCAAGACTTCAAGAAAAAAGTTATTCAGATGAATTAGACGCAAAATTTACTGAGCTTGAAGGTGCGTTTGATGAAGATACACAAAGAACCCTTGATGCACTTAGTAATGCTTTAAACGAAGTTATCACAAATTATTCACCACTAGCTGATGGCTCTACACCATCAGGGCAATATAAGCTTCGTGATTTAGATATTGATTACAACCAATCACCTTATACTTGGGCTATTACTGGCACATATGATGAGTTACCGATAACCATTGATTTATCAATTCCAACTTTCAGAGTAAGTGGTGTATTAGGTAATAAAATCGAAGGTGTAATGAGCGCAACGGTCACAAATGGTACTACGGTATTAAGTGTGGATGTAAGTGAGTTGCTGATTGAGTTTGATGGCATAGATGCTCAAAGTGAATTAAACCCAGAAGCCGATACGGGTATTACACAGGTAACCACCAACGTAATTATCAATAAAGCAGCGGGTAAACTCGAAGGTGATTTATCAGTAAATTTAAACCGTTTTGTTAATTCTCTAGGTGAGGAGTCAACCACGTTATCTACTTTTGATTTTAATGGTGATTACGTAAGCGACATTCAAAACACTGCATTTCATATCACAGCAGTAGAGGCTTCGCCTTTTGTTGGTGAAGATAATGACGATTTAGCATTTACTTTTGAATTAGATTTTCCATTGAGTGGTGCAAGCGATTTTAAATTTGCGTACGTAGGCGATGTGGAAAACCTATCAGAACTTACCTCTACAGATATATTTGTTAGCATACAAAATCGCGCGTTAGATTTACGTATTCGTGATGTTAGTGGCAACATTAATCTAATAGCGAAAGGCGAAAATGGACGTTGGTTAGATGTAAAGCAAAAGGGCCGTAATTACAGTGGCGGTTTATATTTTGGTGATACTAAACTAGCTGATGTTACTGCGGTACGTGGTATTCCTGGTGTTTTATTTCCAAATGGTGAGTTTGAGTCGTTATTTTAACCATTAGATTAAATAATTAAAAACTCAGCATATGCCTTACAGCTCAGCGCTTTTTGCGATGAGTGAAGTGTTTTTATAACTATTCGAAATCCGGTATTAGTTTTCTAGTATCGGATTTTTTAATGTTTGTTATATTAGTTAAATGCGCCTGAATCGAGGTAGCTGCCAATCCCAAGTGTAAACATCCATAGCCCCCATAAGCTGTGTTCAATAACACACACGACCGTTGAGCGGCTTTGTGCGTAGGTATACGCAAACAGTAAACCGCCCAAAAAGGCTAAGGCTACTGCAATCCAATTTGCATACACAATATGCGCCAGCGCAAATACACTCGCACTGACTACAATACGCACTGCTTTTTTTGGCATGATGCGTTTATAACGATGAAAAAAATACGTTCGGAATATTAATTCTTGAGGAATAACCGACAGTATTGGATACAGCACCAACAGTAAAAGCCAATCATTAAACGAGTTACGGGGAAGGGTAAACCAGTTGCCTTGATGAATAATCCCGTAAAACATGCCTGAGAACAGCGCACCTAAAAAAAAGAAGCTAAACACACGCCTTTTAACAGCAGAAAATTGCCCAAGGCTTGTGAGTCTAAACCGTTTAAAATGGGGATCGCCTAGTAGCAACATACAACACACACTCATAAGTATAATAAGCGCAGGGATAAGCCAATTAGCTAAATGCTCGCGTAATCCAAAACCCAACAAGGGCAGTAATATAAAAATGAGGGTAAATTCAAACCAGCGGTATTGGTTAGCGTTCAAGGTCGTCTCAACTTGCTTTTTTTAATAAGCTAACAAGCTAAGACGACACTTTTATGACGAGGGGGCTTACTTTGCTGTTTCCTCTTCATCAGGGAGGTATTTGTACAAGGCAATAATGGTGGCAAAAATGCTTACAAAAGTAATACCCATTAAACCAAACACTTTAAAGTTAACCCAAAAATCGAGCGAAAAATTGTATGCAATATAAATGTTTAGTGCCGCTATACCAGCAGTTATAACAACCCACATTAGGTTAAGCTTATCCCATAATGGTTCTGGGACAACAATGGCTTGCTTTGTATCATTAGCGTTTTCGAGGATTGAGCTAAGCGCTTTTTTAACGAGATTTTTATTAAGTACATAACGGCTAACAAGTAACGTTAAACTTAAACCTGCATATATCAGTGTTGCTTTCCATTTAATGTATTGCTCATCATGAAGTACCAGCGTTAGCGTACCAAACACGGCAGCAATGCCAAAAAATATCCAATGACGAGTAGGTACATTGCCATGTTTAAAGTAGCTATAAGCAACCTGAATAAGCGTAGTGGCCATCAATAAACCGGTAGCCCAATAAATATCGACGAGTTTAAACACTGCAAAAAACAGTATGAGTGGAATGTATTCAATTAATGCGTGCATATACTACCTAAATTATACAAAAAAGAGTCAAAGGCTTTTTACCACATAAAGCTTAGCAACTACAAGGTTGACTTGTTGCCCTGTAACCCTTAGCCTGCGTGGCTTTATTACCAATTTGGTTTGGTATTTTTCATATCATCATATTCCCACGCTTAACCAACACTGATTTGGCGTGTATTTAGGAGCCTAAAATGAATAAAGCAGAACTCGTTGCTGCCATTGCACACAAAAGTGAATTAACAAAAAAAGATTCTCAAGCGGCACTTTCAAGCTTGCAAAAAGTCATTACTAAATCGCTTTCTGAGGGCGATCAAGTTCAAATTAATGGCTTTGGTACCTTTGCGCTAAGTTATTACCCAGCGCGTACTGGGCGTAACCCACAAACAGGGGATGCAATTGAAATAGAAGGCGCAAATAAAGCGGTTTTTAAACCAGCTAAGGCGTTAAAAGATCTGCTTTAAATAGCATTACTTAGCTTGGTCGTTGATTGAGCTTTGCGTGGAGTTATTAAACATAAAATTATGGGCTTTGCCCATCACGCCAACAAGTTGTGCGTCTACAAAATAAACATAATGCCGAGCGTTAGTTGTAGGCGTTGAGCTTGCTTACGCGAGAAGCGAAGCTTCTGTATTTAAATCACCGAGTATCAAAGCCGTGTTTATATCTCCTCTATGTACATTATTCATAATCTCTAAATAATTTACATGGCATTATAAATCCTACTTAAATTAAATCCTTTATTTTCAATTGCTTGTTATCGGCACGCATCGTGCTTTTTTGATTGTGTATTTTAAATATACCTTTTAAGAAAATAAGGAGATCTCAATGAGTACATTACAAACAAGCACACGTTTACAAGGCAAAAAAATCGCAATTTTAGCCACTGATGGGTTTGAGCAAAGTGAGCTTTTATCTCCACGCAGCGCATTACTTGATGCTGGTGCGAACATCGAAATAGTATCAATTAAAGAAGGCCAAATTACTGGCTGGGATGAAGACAAGTGGGGCGATAAAGTAACAGTAGATAAACTAGTTACAAACGCGGATCCTGCTGATTACGACGCGCTTATGCTTCCTGGTGGTTTATTTAATCCAGACAGTTTACGCCAAGATAAAGATGCTAAAGCATTTATTGATGGATTTTTTGGTGCAGAAAAAAACAAACCCGTTGCTGCTATTTGCCACGCACCGTGGTTGTTAGCTGAAATTAATAAATTGCGCGACCGTACCATTACTTCTTTTCCTAGTATTAAAAGCGATTTAATTAATGCAGGTGCTAATTGGGTTGATCAAGAAGTATGTGTAGACCAAGGTTTGGTAACAAGCCGAAGCCCAGCTGATTTAGAAGCATTTAATGCTAAGTTTATTGAAGAGATTTTAGAGGGTAAACACCAAGCTCACTAATTTGCTTTTCAAAAACAAAAAAGGGCATTTAAATGCCCTTTTTTAATGCCTAAATTTACACTTTTTATAATGCGGTTGCCGCTTTCATTTCACTAACAAATGCTTTTAACTGCGTTGTCATTGCGTCTAAATCGTTAAGGTTAGCTTCAATAATTTTAACTACAGCAGAGCCTGAAATAGCACCTGCTGCGCCTGCATTAAGTGCCGCTTTTACATCATCTGGTGTTGAAATACCAAATCCTAAAAGAGCAGGAGCTGCATGGTATTCTTTTAATTTAGTAACAATATTACCCGCTGGCATTTGTGCTTTTGTATCGGTACCGGTAACACCAGCGCGCGATAGTAAATACGTATAACCACGACCGTAAGAGGCGCATTGGCGAAGAGTGTCGTCATCTGCATTAGGTGTGGCAATAAAAATTGGGTCTACACCGTTATCCATTGCTGACTTTCTAAATATTTTAGATTCATGCAGAGGCACGTCAGCCACTAAAATAGAGTCTACACCTACCGCTTTTGCATCTTTATAAAATGCTTCTATGCCGCGCTTAAAAACAAGGTTTGAGTAAAGCAATAATCCAATTGGAATATCGGCGTTATACTCGCGTATCTCTTTAATAACATCAAAGCAATCTTGCGTGTTAATGTGCACATCAAGTGCGCGAATATTGGCTTTTTGAATTACAGGACCATCCGCAATCGGATCAGAAAACGGAATACCAAGCTCAAGTGCATCAGCGCCGCCGTCAATTAGGCTTTTTATAATCGCAACACTTTGCTCTTTACCTGGGTCGCCAATTGTTACAAATGGTACAAATGCACCTTGTTTTTTCTCGTTAAGCGCTGCAAACATTTTGCCGTAACGATCCGTTTTTACTTGGCTCATAGCTGACCTCTTTCAGATAGTACATTGTGAACGTGTGCTAAATCTTTATCGCCACGACCACTTAAATTAATAACTAAAACGCTTTCCTCGGTTTGCTCTTCTGCATACTTAAGTGCATAAGCAAGCGCATGGCTTGATTCAAGCGCCGGAATGATCCCTTCGTTTTTAGCAAGTGATTGAAACGCATCAAGCGCTTCTGTATCTGTGATACCCACGTATTGCGCTCGACCGGTTTCGTGTAAAAATGCGTGCTGAGGACCAACCGCAGGGTAATCAAGACCCGCTGATACAGAGTAAGACTCTTCAATTTGGCCATCGTCGTTTTGCATAATGTACGTGTAAGTACCGTGTAATATACCTTTAGTGCCTTTACAAATTGTTGCACCGTGCTCATTTGTATCAAGCCCTTTCCCAGCAGGCTCAACACCAATTAATTTAACGCCTGGCTCGTCAATAAAGTCGGTGAACATACCAATTGCGTTTGAACCACCACCAACACAGGCAATTACAGCGTCAGGTAAACGACCTTCGGCTTTAAGTACTTGTTGTTTAGCTTCTTCACCAATAACTTTTTGATACTCACGTACAATTGTTGGGAATGGGTGAGGACCAGCAGCTGTGCCTAGTAGGTAGTGCGCGTCTTGATAATTAGCTGACCAGTCACGCAGGGCTTCATTTACTGCATCTTTTAATGTGCCAGAACCCGCTGTTACCGGAATAACCTCTGCGCCCATTAACTTCATTCTAAATACGTTTGGTTGCTGACGTTCAACGTCTTTTGCGCCCATATAAATTCGACATTTTAAACCCAGTAGTGCACATGCAAGCGCGGTTGCAACACCGTGTTGACCAGCACCTGTTTCAGCTATTACTTGTATTTTACCCATGCGCTTAGTAAGTAACGCTTGGCCAAGTACTTGGTTGGTTTTATGTGCGCCGCCGTGTAATAAGTCTTCACGCTTTAGATACAGTTTTACTTTTGGGTTTTTAACTAAATTGCGCGTTAAAGTAAGTGGGGTAGGACGACCCGCATACTCGTTTAATAATTTACTTAGCTCAGCCTGAAACTCAGGATCTTTTTGTGCTTTGTTAAATTCGTTTTCTAACTGCTTAAGCGCAGGGACAAGTAACTCGGGTACAAACATACCGCCAAACTCGCCAAAATAAGCTGGATTTTGCATTTTAACCTCAATAATTTCTGATGCTTGTAAAAGCATTATGTAATTTGTTAGGGCACTTTTTACCCGCGGATTCTTCAACGCCTGAGTTTAAATCAAGGCCTAAGGCACCTTTAAAAAGCGCATCTTTAATATTGTCTGGATTTAAGCCTCCAGCGAGCATAAACGGAGTGGTTGCATCATGAAGCACCGACCAATCAAATGCTTTACCAGTACCGCCAGCTTGTGTATCGCTGTGTGTATCGTAAAGGTGTCGGTCAACGCCATTTACAGGCGTTGGCAATGCATCTTTTATTGCTTGGGCTTTCCAAATCTCGCAGCCGGTAGGTAACTGTGTACGCAACTGAGCGATGTAATCGTCACTTTCTTGACCATGTAATTGAACTGCCGCCAATTTTAGCACACTTGCGTATTGAGCAACTTGATCAATTGGGGCATCTACAAACACACCCACAAAATTAAGCGGGGCACTTTGGCTAAGCTCTTTTGCGCAATCTAAATCAACATAGCGTGGCGATTTAGGATGAAAAATTAAACCCCCGTAAATAGCACCGTTTTGATATGCCGCTTGTGCATCTTTGGTACGTGTTAAACCACATACCTTATTGTCACCTAAAATAACGCGGCGACATGCTTGCTCTAAATCACGCTCGCCCATAAGTGAGCTGCCAATTAAAAAACCATCGCATAATGGAGCTAAACGTTTTACGTCTTGATGGGTGTAAATACCCGATTCCGAAATAACCACTTTATCAGCCGGAATAAGTTTGCGTAGCTTTTCGGTAGTGGCTAAATCGGTGCTTAAATCGCGTAAATCACGGTTATTAATACCAATAATTTGTGCATCAAGCGCAAGTGCACGGTGTACTTCTTCTTCATTACTTACTTCGGTTAATACCGACATATTCAGAGAATCGGCAACTGCGTGCAGTGCTTTATAGCTTTCGTCATCGAGTACTGAAAGCATCAGTAATATAGCGTCACCGCCATAAATACGCGCCATATACACTTGGTACTCATCTATAAAAAAGTCTTTACAGATAAGCGGTTGTACTACTTGGCTGCGCACAAATTCAAGATAGTCAAAACTGCCTTGAAAATATTTAGCATCAGTTAACACGCTCATGCAGGTAGCGTATTTTTTATAAACCGATGTGATTTCGGTTAAATCAAATGGCTCTCTAATTAGCCCTTTTGAAGGCGATGCTTTTTTACACTCTAAAATAAACTGTGTGCCTGGGGCGGCTAATGCTTTGTAAAAACTACGGCTTGTAGGCACTGCAAGGTGTTTAAAGCTTTCAAGCGGGCGTGCGGCTTTACGCTCAATTAGTTCTAATTTTTTATCAGCAACAATTTTGTCTAATACATTAGCCATTACTTACCTCAATAATTGCATTTAGTGTGTTCATGGCTTGCCCTGAACTTAATAATGTTTGTACTTGCTTTGCCCCTTCTTTTAACGTTTCTGCTTTACCTGTTAGGTATAAAAGGGCAGCTACGTTAACCACAATGGCAGCATTATGTGCATCTGTGCCTTTGCCTTGTAAGATGGCAAGGCTAGCATTTGCGTTGTATTGTGGGCCTTCACCAGCGAGTTGTTCAAGTGAATAGTTTGCAAGGTCAAAGTCGCTTGGGTTTAGCGTGTACTGTGTAAGCTCGCCATTATTCAGCTCAACTACCGTTGTTGGACCGTGTAGAGCTATTTCGTCAGTGCCCGAGCCGTGAACAATCATAGCGCGCTTTGTGCCAAGGGTTTTAAGTGTTTGTGCCATTGGCATACATAACGCTTCGTTGTACACACCTAACAATTGCACATCAGGTGCTGCTGGGTTAGCAAGCGGGCCTAAAATATTAAAAATAGTGCGTGTTTTAAGCGCTGTACGCACGCCCATCGCATGGCGTACGCCACTGTGATAGTGCGGTGCAAACAAAAAGGTAAAATTGGTTTGCTCAAGGCATTTTGCTGCCTGCTCTGGGCTCATATCTATATTAATGCCCAGCGCTTTTAGTAAGTCGGCAGAGCCTGAATTACTCGATACACTGCGATTACCATGTTTTACCATGTTAATGTCGGCAGCAGCGGCAACTATGGCTGCTGTTGTGCTTATATTTATTGTGTTTGAACCATCGCCGCCAGTGCCACAGCTATCGGCAAGTTGTGTACTGCTGGTAGTAAAAGCAACAGCGTTTTCGCGCATTGAGGCTGCAGCACCTGCTATTTCATCGCTTACTTCGCCTTTAATTTTAAGGCTTATTAGTAGGGCGGTTAGCTCAATCTCGCTCATGTTACCTTGCATTATTTCATCAAACAGTGCTTTGGCGTCTGCGTAGCTTAATGATTGCCCTGTAATTAGTTGTTCAATAGCGTGTTGAACATTTATGGGTTGTTCTGGTTGTGTACTCATAATGTCCTCTATTATTTGGCACGTGTTAAGTAAGCGACACTTTGCTGAAGTAGCATTGCGCCGTTTGGCGTCAGTATTGATTCTGGATGAAATTGATAACCCAATGCGTTGTCATCATGATGATAAATAGCCATTGGGATATCTTCGTACTGGGCAATAACCTTTATATTATCAGGCACTTTTGTTGCCATTAATGAATGGTAACGTGCTACAGGCATTGTATTGCCCATACCATCAAATACAGGATGTTCGCCTAAATTAATAATTGAAGACTTACCATGTACGGTTTCACCCGCGTGACCGATTACTCCGCCATAGCTTTGTGTTAATGCTTGTTGGCCTAAACAAATGCCTAGCATTGGGAAGTGGCCTTTAGAGAGCTCAATAAGCTCCATTAAACAGCCTGCATCGCTTGGTGTTCCAGGGCCTGGGGAAAGTACTAATAGTACTTGGCCTTGCTCTTGGCGCATTTTATTAAAAATAACCTCAGCGCTAATGTTGTTTCTGTAAACAACAAGTTCGCAGCCAAGCATCGTAAGCTCATCAACTAAGTTATATGTAAATGAGTCAAAGTTATCTAAAAAATAGATTTTAATAGGATTCGCTTTACTCATTTTATACCGCCTTATACGTAGATTTTATGGCGGTGATAACCGCTTGTGCTTTAGCGCGAGTTTCGTTTGCTTCTGAAATAGGATCTGAGTCAAACACTACACCTGCACCTGCTTGCACGTAGGCTATGTTATTTTTAACAAAAGCAGAGCGAATAACAATACAACTATCCATTGCGCCATCACCGGTTAAGTAACCTACAGCGCCGCCATAACTGCCACGGCGCTTACCTTCAGTTTGACGAACAAGCTCAGCAGCACGTACTTTTGGTGCACCAACAAGGGTGCCCATGTTCATACACGCTTGGTAAGCGTGCAGTGCATCAAGTTCTGGTTTTAGTGTGCCAACAACGCGTGAAACTAAATGCATTACCTGTGAATAGCGGTCTACTTTTAATAACTCTTTGGCAAAACGAGTACCTGCAACACTAATGCGGGCTACGTCGTTACGGGCTAAATCGACAAGCATTAAATGCTCGGCGCGCTCTTTTTGATCGTTTCTTAGTTCCAGCTCAATGCGGCTGTCTAAGTCGGGGTTTATTTGCCCATTAGCAAATTTGCCACGTGGGCGAGTGCCAGCAATTGGGTAAACTTCTACTTGCTGATTACTTACGTCGTACTTAAGGGCCGACTCAGGAGACGCGCCAAATAATGCAAAGTCTTCATCGCGCATATAAAACATGTAAGGGCTTGGGTTTTGCTTTTTAAGCTGACTATACGCATGTAAAGAATCAGGGCAAGGTAGTGAAAATGTACGCGACGGCACTACCTGAAAAATATCACCATCTACAATGTTCTTTTTAAGCTTAACAACTTGCTCGCAATACGTTTCGTCGCTTATATCAACGCTTACTTCACATTCGCCACTTTGCATATCCGCACTAAATTCTGCTGCGTTATCGCACAGCGTATTTAACCGCTCAAGCTCTTTACCTACTTCAAAACAGTTAGCGTGTACGTCTGGGCCGTTAAATACATTACCAATGAGTTCGGTTGTTTGCTTTTGATGATCAATAACAACTAACGTTTCAGCTAAATAAAATACGTAATCTGGGCAGGTGTTTTCGCCATCAGGTACATCACTTAATTGCTCAAAGTTTGCCACCATGTCGTAGGCAAACACACCGCCTAAAAATACCGAAAACGGATTTTCGGTAGTGCTTTGAATACTGTTAATACAGGTACGAAGAGCGCTGAAAGCGTTATCGGCAACAAGCTTACTTGCTTCGTCTATATCGCTGCTGGTGTCTTGGTAGTTAAGTGTAAGCGTTGTGTCGTTTAATTGTGAATCACAGCTCTTAACATTTGCTTGTAAGTAGCTTAATAATTGCTTGCCGTTATTAGATTGTGCGCTAACAGTTACCGTTTTACCCTTACATACAATGCGCAGGGCGCTATCAACTAAAATTAAGCTTTTTACACTGTCTTTAGAATCAATCTCAGCCGATTCAAGCAGTAGTGAGTTAGGCTTATCAAGTGCCGCGTATAATGCAAGAGGGCTACTAATATAGTCGCGTACTTGCGTAATGCTTGTTACTTCGCCTGGTGTGGTAGTTATATGACTAAAAATCAAACCTCATTCCCTCAAAAAATTAAACCCCGCAGTGCTTTTGCAATGCGGGGTTTGAATAACGATATCTAAATTACAAACAGATCATTACCGTCCCGCTATATCAGGCGCCACCACCAACGATGTGTAAGAGTAAGACCGTTATTCATGTTTTTCTGCCTCAAAATTTATTAAATATTGTTAACGTATATGTTTCGTAAAATTTAGTTATAAAAAAACCCGCATAGTTGCGGGTTTTGAATTTTTGCTAGACACGACAATTCATCACCCGAAAATTACGAGTGCCACCACCAAATAGTGTTTAAGTTTGAATTGATCATTATTGTTAATTCTTAATGTGTCTGAAAGTGGCTACAGTAAAACGTATCTTATGCTTTTGTGTCAAGTGTTTATTTAAAACAATTTAGTCAAAAAAGTTGTTATACTTACATAAACACCAGTAACCCTTAATTTTAAGCAGTTTTCTTTTGATAAAATACGATTTACATAGCCATACTACACATTCAGACGGGCGTTTGACGGTTGAAGAATTATTGCATCGCGCTGTTGATAAAAATATTGATGTGTTTGCTATTACCGATCATGACACTGTGGCGGCTATTAAGCCTGCTCAGCAATTTATTGAAGCAGAAAACTTACCGCTTTCATTAATAACGGGTACCGAAGTGTCTACCAAATGGGAAAGCTTTGAAATTCATATTGTAGGTTTAAATATTGATATTAATAATATTGACCTTACTTCTTTATTAACGGCTCAGCAGCAAAAGCGAGAAGAGCGTGCACTAGAAATTGGCGCACGCCTTGCAAAAAATGGTTTTGATGGCATTTACGAGCAAGCTAAAGAGCTGGCAAAAGACGCGCAAATTACGCGCGCACATTTTGCACGTGCCCTTATTGAGCGCGGTGTAGCTAAAAATTTCCCGGGTGTTTTTAAAAAGTACTTAGGGCGCGGCAAAACAGGCTACGTACCTAGTTGCTGGTGCACCATGCAAACCGCTGTAGAGGCAATACATGCCGCTGGTGGTGTTGCTGTGCTTGCTCACCCAAGTAGCTATCAAATGTCAAACAAGTGGCTACGCAAATTATTAGTAGAATTTAAAAGTGTAGGAGGAGACGCAATGGAAGTTGCACAACCTCAACAGGCGCCAAGCGAACGTCAATTTTTAGGTGAACTCAGCCGTGAGTACGAACTACTTTGCTCGCAAGGGTCTGATTTTCATTTTCCGACAAGCTATTTAGAGCTTGGCAAAAATTTATACTTACCGAAAGACTGCCAAGGTGTTTGGCAAGTTTGGGAAGGACAAGAAGGGGCATTAACATGAGTCAATTATTCCATATTCATCCTGATAACCCGCAACCAAGACTGATTAGTCAAGCCGTTGATATTATTAAACAAGGCGGTGTTGTTGTTTACCCAACAGATTCGGGCTATGCCATTGGCTGTAACATTGGTAATAAGCAAGCCAAAGAGCGCATAGAGCGTATTCGTGGTATTGAAAAAAACGATAATTTTACGCTAGTTTGCCGTGATTTATCGGAGCTATCTACTTATGCACGTGTAGATAACCAGCTATTTAGATTAATTAAAAATAATACGCCAGGGCCTTATACCTTTATTTTTAAAGGCACAAAAGAAGTCCCTAAGCGTTTATTAAACGACAAGAAAAAAACCATTGGCATGCGTGTAATTGAACACCCAATTGCTTGTGCGTTACTTGCCGAACTTGGCGAGCCATTAATGTCGTGTTCTTTAATTTTACCCGGGCAGCAGTTTACTGAATCTGATCCGGATGAAATATTAGAGCGATTAGATAAACACGTTGATTTAATTATTCACGGTGGCCATTTAGCCGAGCAAGCAACCACAGTAATCGACTTGTCGGAAGATGAAGTTAAAATATTGCGTGTTGGCTGTGGTGATACAAGCCCGTTTGAGTAATAACAAGTGAGCGAAAGTACTGCTGATACAAAAAGTAGTGAAAAGCCAGTGCAGCAGAAGCTGCCACTGGCTTTTTTGCATGGTAAAGCGGTTGTAGATAAACCAGAAGACTTATATATCCCGCCCGATGCGCTCGAAATAATATTAGAAACCTTTGAAGGCCCGCTCGATTTACTGCTTTATTTAATTAAAAAGCATAAGCTTGATGTGCTCGATCTTTCTATTTTTAGTATTACAGAGCAGTATGTAAGTTATGTTGAAATGATGACCGAGTTTCAACTCGAACTTGCCGGTGAATATTTAGTAATGGCTGCGTTACTTGCACAAATTAAGTCGCGCTTATTACTCCCTGTTCACGAAGAACTTGAAGAGGAAGAAGACCCTCGCGCTGAGCTTATTAAACGCCTGCAAGAATATGAGTTATTTAAAAAAGCCGCCGAAAACCTCGATGATATCCCCCGTGTTGGGCGTGATATTTTTATAGCGCATGCCGCTATGCCAATAAATGAAGACACAAGTCATAACCTCCCTGATATTGAACTTAAAGACTTAATGCTGGCGTTGAGTGATGTTATGGCGCGAGCAAAAACGTTTGAACATCATCAAATTACTGCTGAAGTACTCTCAACCCGAGAGAGAATGAGCCAAATATTACAACAGCTATCGAAAGCAAATTCAGCAGTGGTATTTAATGCGCTTTTTACGCCTGATGAAGGGCGTAGTGGTGTTGTGGTTAGTTTTATAGCCATGCTAGAGCTCATTAAAGAAGGACTTGTTACTTGTTTGCAAGTAAGCCCAGAGAGCTTAATTTATGTCAGCTTGAGCGAGCAATCAACCCTATAAACTTATCTGTTTAATCCTCAACTTCTAAAACTGACTTTAATTATCAAAGTTCTGTGCGTATACGCACGTAAAGTGTTTGTAAATGTTATTTTCATTTACGGCTATGCACTATATTGTAACGTCATAGCATTATAGGACTTTACACATGTTTAAAAATACACCTTCATCTTACGGACTTGTCGCCATTATTTTACATTGGCTCATGGCGTTGACTATTTTTGGTCTGTTTGGTTTAGGTTTATATATGGTTGAGCTTACTTATTACGATAGCTGGTATAAAGGCTCGCTCGATTTACATAAAAGCATAGGTATTACGCTGGTGGCCGTATTTTTATTTAGAATTTTATGGCGTGCTTTATCTACACAACCTAAACCATTAGCTGAAAGTAAAGGCATGAACCAATTAGCGCATACGGCGCATATTGTTATGTATATTATTTTGGGCGTTATTGTTGTTGCAGGGTATTTGATATCAACCGCAGACGGACGTCCAATAGAAGTGTTTACCTTATTTAACGTATCAGCCCTTGATTTTGCTTTTGATGACCAAGCCGATATTGCAGGAAAAGTACATTATTATGGTGCATGCACATTAATAGGGTTTGCAGTACTTCATGCACTAGGGGCGTTAAAACATCACTTTATCGATAAAGATAAAACCTTAATCAGAATGATCAAACCATTAAAGGATGATTAAAATGAAAAAATTATTAGTAAGCACAGCCGTTTCGGCTGCAATGATGTTATCGGCAACAGCCGCTAATGCAGCTGATTATGTAATTGATACGAAAGGCGGGCACGCATCTGTTAACTTTAAAATTAAACACTTAGGTTACAGCTGGTTATATGGTCGTTTTAATACTTTTGACGGCACATTTAGTTACGATGCTAAAAATCCTGATGCATCAAAAATTATGGTAAATATTGACACCACAAGCCTTGATTCTAACCATGCAGAGCGTGATAAGCACCTACATGGTAAAGATTTTTTAAATGTGGATAAATACCCAAAAGCGACATTTAAAAGCACCAGCATTAAATTTGATGAAGATGGTGAAGAGGCCGACGTAACCGGCGAATTTACGCTGCATGGCGTAACTAAAACTATTACCTTTGAAATAGATAAAGTGGGTGAAGGTAAAGATCCGTGGGGTGGATACCGCGTAGGTTTTGAAGGCGAAACCAGCCTTAAACTTACAGATTATGGTATTGATTACAACTTAGGGCCTGCATCTACTCATGTTGATATTATTTTATCAATAGAAGGCGTTCGTAAGTAATACAGTTATTGAATATAAAAACGCCACTTACTGTGGCGTTTTTTTTGCTTAACAAAAACTCAAATTAAGCGACTTTGAATTTGTTTATTTTGTGCTATTAATACGTGACTTTAATAGAGGCCTTAAATCCTCAGGCAACCAGCGCATAAGTAAATCGTTATAAGCCTGCGTTTTTTTAATAACTTTAAGCTGCTCATTAAGAATAGCGATGTCTTTTGCGCCTTGCTCGTTTTTAGTACAACCAATAAAGCCATAGCTGAGCGCTGGGGATTCGGTTAATGGACGCTGCGTTAAGTTTTCTTCAAAGTGCATTGATTTAGCTAAATAGTAATGCTCGCTTGGGTAACCCAACAAAATATCAATTCGTTTTAGGTTAAGCATATATGTAAGGCTCGCTAGGCTATCGCGAGTGGGTCTAATTACTAAATCAATGTTGGGTGTACTGTTTATTAAAGTATCTATCTCTTGGCCGTAAGAGCGGCTCATAGAAACTCCAAGAGTTAGTTTTTTATCTTGTATTAAATTGAGTAGTGATACTTCTTTAGATTCCGCTATATTTAGCGCTTTGGCGAGCTTTTTATGCATTGCTATTGAAGGCGAGAGGCCCGTTGTTGAGCTTTCGTCTGTGAAATAAATATGCTCTTTTCTGTAATCATTTTTATAAAGCGATAACGCACAAACATTATTTGAAGTATTAGACAGCTCTTGAATTACTTTACCTGAGGGGATAAGCATGCGGTTAAAGGTAATATTAGGAAGTTGTTTTTCAAGTAAAGAAATTATGCTTTCGTCACGGCCTTGGTGTTGATATTGACCATTTAAAATATAATAGGGTGCAAAATCGTGCGCTAGCCAGTTTATGGTTCTAGCATTGCTTATTGAGCTCAGACAGAAAAAAAGTAAGAAAGTTAAAAATATACGGAGCATTACAACAGCTACCAGTAATTATTATTGTAAAACTATTGTAACCAATAAAGGGCTAAAAAGTAAAATGCCAGCAACAAGGCTGGCATAATATCTTATCAATAATTGCAATAATAGAATGGCAATTAAAGTTATATGTTGCTTAGTTAGCTTTTAGCCACTTAACAAACTGGCGTGCATCACTCGCTTTTTGAAATAATGCATTTTTTAAACCTTGTGTATCACTGAAGATTACACGATGTTTGTTTACTGAAATTGATTGCACTGGATGTGCTATTTGGATCATAGACCCGTTATATTTATAAGACATAATAAAACTCACTTTATTCTTGTTATTTATTCTGCGCTATATTTGTATAGCAAATTGCAGTCAATAAATTAACGATGTTGTGTTTAGCTTCATTACAGTGTTGACGATCTTTATGACACTTTTGCGATGATAGTAAAAAATCATCTCGGTATTATTCAAGGGGTTCTCGCCGTACAATAACTTAGCTTTCAAATATACGTTTTGCGGGGCTTACTGGATCAGGGTAAATGGTTAACCGCGGCGGTTTCTTTAAACCAGAGAGGGAAGGTAACTTATATATAAATTGTGTGCAAGCTATTTATTATAAAAATATTTATAATAAATCTTATCAACTGCTTACAAAGCCCATTTTTAGTTACCAAAGGATAAGTATGAATTACCTAATAGTGAGTGATATTTATGGTTTAACCCCTGCTTTAAGTAAGTTATCACAGGCAATTAGTTCAAATTTAGTGATTGTTGACCCATACAATAACAAGATTCAAGCTATTGAAAGTGAACAAGATAGTTATAATAATTTTATACAGCAGTGTGGCCATGACAAATACACGGACAAACTTCTAGAATGCTTTGAGAGTTTAAAAGTGCCGACCACATGTATTGCGTTTAGCGCAGGGGCAAGTGCAGCATGGCGGGCACAGTTATTAACAGGCAATACACACCTTAAAAAGTTAATTGGCTTTTATCCGTCGCAAATTCGTAATTATTTAGCGTTAGATGCAAATGTACCCTGTGAATTCATATTCCCAGAAAGTGAGAGTCACTTTAATGTTGATGAAGTTATTAAAGCTTTAAGCACCAAAGCGGGTGTTAAGTGCTATAAAACCAATTTTTTGCATGGTTTTATGAACGAGTACTCAACCAATTTTAATGCGCAAGGGCTGGTTGAATATAGTAGCTATATAAAACAGAGCAGCCGTTAAAGCGTGTTTAGCTGCTTTTTATTAATATCAGGAAAATCAGTACGGGTATTATATTTTGCATACAGCGTTGTAAAAATGCTGCTGCCGGATAACTTATCTAACTCTTTTATAAAGGTTTTAGCACTAGAACGAGCGGGTCTACAGCATGTTTGATACTGTTTTATTATACCCGCGACAGATAAACCTTGTTTTTGTAGCTTAAGGTCGGCCTGTGCAAAAAAAGCCGCACCCGTCCAATAAACACGTTGCTGGGCGCGTTGTTTCCACATATCGGCAGAGAGCTTATTAAGTGGCTGTGTTTTAGTTTTGGTTTGCAGGCGGGCACGATCAAATCCTGCATTTAAACGTTGTACAAACTGTGGCTGGGTGATTATACCGCTGTCACGCATTATTACGTTTTGCATATAACTGGCAAAACCTTCGCTTAGCCAAAAACCGGAGTAGGGAAGTAGCGGCAAATATAAATGCGAAAGTTCATGGTATAGCGTCCAATCTTTAGTGAATGCATTTAAACTGGCGTAGCGATCTATATGTAGTTCAATCCCATCGGGGTTATTGCGCTTAACTGTAGCCCAAGGTACAGGCTCAAAAGCAAAGTATTGCGGTTTTAAATAAATAGGCAAAGTGGTTTGCTTTAAAGGCCCCAGTGTATTTTGTGTTTTTTCAACACTTTGATTAATCCATGTAGACACCGTATTTTGAGCATTACTTGAGAGCGAGCTAAGGTTATGTATGACTACTTCAGCGGCTAATACGTTAAAAGAGCTGATTGATAGTAGCAGTACAAAAAAGTATTTCATTAAAATGCTCCACTGTAATTTAATAACTGGTACGCCAGGCTTAATATACAAGACCAACTAAATGGATAAATAATCACGCCTAATTCTTTATTTTTTAAAATGATAGTAACTATAAAAGTACAAATACAGACACCTCTAGCTAAGCATGGTTTAATCAATTAATCGTTATTTTAAGTTAGGTTTTAGCCATGACGTATCAGCATATTCAAGTTCCTGAGCACGGCCAAAATATCACTATTGATGCACAAGGACATTGGCAAATACCGTTAGAACCTATCATTGCTTTTATTGATGGCGATGGCGTGGGGCTGGATGTTATGCCGGTGATGCGCCACGTTGTTGATAGTGCAATTGAGCATTGTTATAAAAGTGCACGGAAAATTCATTGGATGCAAGTTTATAATGGCGAGCAGGCCGCAAAGCTGTATGACGGTGACTGGTTCCCGCAAGAAACAATTAACGCGGTACGTGCCTGCAAAATTGCCATAAAAGGGCCGTTAACCACACCACTGGGTGGTGGCTTTCGATCGCTTAATGTTGCACTCAGGCAAGAAATGGATTTGTTTGTAAATATGCGCACTATAAAAGGCTTTAGCGCACTTCCTTCTCCTTTAAAAAATCCTTTTTTAACAAACATAACAGTGCTTCGTGATAGCAGCGAAGACGTGTACTCAGGTATTGAGTGGCAAGCAGGCAGTGTAGAAAGTGAAAAAATGCTCGATTTTTTATGTGAGGAAATGGGCGTAACCCGCTTAAGGTTTTCACAAGAATGCGGTATTGGTATTAAAAATATATCTAAAGAAGGCTCTGAGCGACTAATGCGCTTTGCCATTAACTATGCACTTAAAAACGATAGTGAATCATTAACGCTAGTGCATAAAGGCAATGTACTTAAATTTACCGATGGGGCATTTAAGCGTTGGGGGTATGCACTTGCACAAAGCGAATTTAATGCCACTGCACATGAAAATGGGCGTTGGCTGCAAATAGAGCGAGTAAATCAAGCACCTCTAATTATTAAAGAAGTTATAGCCGACAACATGCTGCAGCAATGTTTAATGCACCCAGAGCAATTTGATGTAGTGGTGACGACTAATCAAAATGGTGACTTTTTAGCGGATATGCTGAGCGCACAAGTTGGCGGTGTTGGCATAATGCCTGCTGCAAATTTAAATAACGATGTCGCATTTTTTGAGCCTACACACGGCACGTTTGAACGTATAGCAGGGCAAAATAAAGCAAACCCCAGCAGTAGTATTTTAAGTGCGGTATTAATGCTTAAATTTATGGGATGGGACGAGGCCGCATTACTAATAGAAAATGCGTTAGAGCAAACATTTAAAAGCGGTGAAGTAACCTTTGATTTAGCGCAAGAGCAGAGCGATAACTCAAGTATTCATAACTCGACAACCTTAACTTGTACTGGCTTTGCAAAGAAGGTTATCGAGCACTTTTAAACACATTCATTATTAAGCTGCTGAGGCAGTTTTTACTCTGTGCATGCAAGGGCGGTTGGTTAACTGCGCTGCACGATGGTAAATCTCATGTGCTTGAGGTTCATCGCACTGCGTACCACTAAGCGTATCCATTAACGCAACAACAATAATTGCAGGAACCTGGCAGCAATATTCGTCTAAAACGGCTTCTGTCGTTTGTGCATCAACATGGCAAAGTGGGTGGTTTTTAAGTTGGTATGCGTTTAGCAATGTATCCACTTCTAATACATCATTTGGTTGGTGCTTTGTTTTACGGCATTTACAACCAAACTCATCAACTAAAGTAGCTAATGCTTGGTAAGTTTCAGTGGTGTTAGTTTTTGCGCATAACTGCTCTTCAATAAACTGATGTAAGTTAGCATCAATAAATAACCCGTCTTGTTGTGTGAAGCTTGATGTTGTCATAATTATTACTCTTAGTTTGTTGGCTTAACTTCACTCTAGCGCTAAGTGTATTATTAATGAAATTGTTGTTTTCAATAACTGACATTGATTTCATCAATAGTAAGTTTTAAAACTAAATAAAAAAATAGAAAACATACCTAAATTATACTAATTAATTTGGTGCAGAGCGGTAAAAACGTGCACAAAACTGGAACAAGGGGATTAGTTGATGAGTTAAGGTGGATGCTTAGTTAATTGTTTTTATTGAGTTTTAATTGTTTTATGAAGTTGGTACTAAGCTTGCTAATCATACACTGTAGGTAGACTCCTATATCGACGATTTCCAAAAGCGCCATGGTATTTTCCCAAAGTTGAATACCACGGCGCTTTTTTATTTTGAGCATTTATTTTATTTAGTCGTTACAGTAGCAATAACAATAGTAATGTTAAATTTTAATAAAGTAGGGAATAGCCACTAAAATAGCGCCTACAATCAACAGCATGCTCACACTGCTCATAAAATACGGAAATACCAATAGCGATAAACCAATGCAAAGTGGCACTACGGCTTTTTTTCTTCGCCCGTAAGTAAGGTAGCCAATACCAATGCCGCCAAACAAAACACTCCACGCAATTATTGATGCACTATCCATTTGTAAATTACCTATTTTGAAATACTGATTTAAATTACGACCGACATAGCCAGCTTTTCAATACCATGTGAAGGAGTCCATCTTTTAAATTCCACGAAGCCATGCTTTTTATATAAATTTATTGCAGGAGTATTAGCAACCGCAGTCTCCACTATTGCATGAGAAAAATCATCCATCGCTAAAACATAACTTATTAGCTTACTTGCGATACCTTTTTTAAAATGACTAGGATCAACGGTTAAACTACAAATATCTAAACACTCGTTGTTTGTATCTACTTCAATAACGGCTGCTAAACATTCATTTTCGCTGTAGCCATAAAAGGTTGTTTCTGATTTTTTTATACCTCTAATATTACGCGCTAAAGGAGGAAAGTTATGCGCGCCGATCAGTTTAGCCTCTATAGCATAGGACTTTTGAAAGACAGCAAAAATTATATTTGCAGTATCGTTATTCTTATTATTAAGTTTGTTTATCATTATATTCTTCTAATGAAAGTAAAGCTTGGACAGTATGCGCGATAGTAAAATACCTGGTGTTTGATGTGATGAAAATAATAATTTATCTATCTACAATCGTTTTAGCAAACGCTAATAACTCACGCCTTAACCATTGGTGCGCTGGCGCATGGTGTAGCAGTGGGCTCCATATCATTTTTACCTCAATAGGCACTATTTGGAATGGCACCGGGCTGATTACCAAATCAGTATGAGAGGTTAATAACTTAGCTTGCCTGCGCGGTAGGGTGGCAATAAGTTGCTCTGATTGGCAAAGCAGGCTTGCAACCATATAGTGGCGAGTGAAAACTCGTATTTTACGGGTTTGTTCTAGTTGCCAAAGCGCTTCATCTACCCAGCCTAATTTTTGCTTTCCTGATTTATTAGTAACAGCGGCTTCAGGCCCCCAGCCGGCACGATTTACCCAAATATGCTCTTTTTTTAAGTAGTCGTCTAACCCTGATTGTTGTAAAAATGTATTTTTAGGATGGGTTAAACAACAGTAATTATCGCGCCAAACACTGGCTTGATGAAACGAGCGTGGCAGGCCATTAAAGCGGTTTATTGCTAAATCTATAGTGCCTTTTTCCATGTCTTGCAGGTTTATGTCGCTTGGACTTAATACATCAAAATTAATACCGGGATTTTTATTAAGCTGCGCAGTTATAAAAGGGGCTATTAAGGTCGACTCTATGTAGTCATTTGCCATTATTCTAAAGGTAACTTCAGCGGTTGCAGGGTTAAATTGCTCACTAGGCTGCGTAATAGCTTCGGCCATTTTTAAGAGCGCCTCAACTTCAGGCTTTAACGCAAGTGCCTTTGCCGTTGGCGTCATAGAGCCTGCGGCACGCACAAGTAGCGGGTCGTCAAATAAATCGCGCAAACGTTTTAATGCGTTACTCATAGCCGGTTGCGTAAGCGCGAGTTTATTTGCAGCTTTCGACACACTTTTTTCGTCTATTAACACATTTAAATAAACGAGAAGGTTAAGATCGACATTTCTTATATTCATATGGGCGTGTTGGCCTTTCAGGGTTGAAATTTGTTCAATCTAGGGGCGATTTAATCGCGGCGCGAGGTTTGCCACCTAGTGGGCTAAGTAAAAATCGAGCAACAAAGAGTTAATCGTCCCTAGAAAGAACCCTATGGGCAGTGTGTATTTGGCCTTTATGCAGCGTTAAAGTA
The DNA here is from genome assembly GCF_014164135.1 of Pseudoalteromonas sp. SG45-1. Classification (NCBI taxonomy): domain Bacteria; kingdom Pseudomonadati; phylum Pseudomonadota; class Gammaproteobacteria; order Alteromonadales; family Pseudoalteromonadaceae; genus Pseudoalteromonas; species Pseudoalteromonas sp. SG45-1. The sequence continues at coordinate 12,122 of NZ_JACJEP010000010.1, read as the reverse complement.
CATTTATGGGGAGCCACCACACTACATGTACTTTGCCTTGCTTATAAACCAAATACACGGCTGCAAAATTAACCTCGAAAGGTCAATACGCCCAATAAATTCTATTTATATGGTTTATTAATTATCTAAATTAAAGCCTGCTTGCTAAGGTGTAAACAATTAATAAAAATAACCGCCATAACTGGCATCAATATAAGTGCTGTATTTATGCAAAATAGGCTAACACATAAATCTAATAATACGCTGCAAAACGTTATTGCCAGTAAGCTTGCACGATCTGTTTTTGCTGGATTTGAGGCGATGTTTTCGCAATTTTTAAATATTACACTGGGTGCACAAAGCCGTTTTGAACAACGACAGTACCATAGTGTGCAAAGTGCTATGCGTGAACGTTTACAAGTGTATGAGCGCGAAGTGAAAAACGTGAGTGAAGCCGTGAGAGTTATTGCTTATGCTGAGCTTACTTGCCCGCAAACGTGGCAGTTAGCTAAAAATATTTACGGCGATATGGTAGAAAATCACGAAAACAAACCTATTGCGCATACTTTTTTTAATTCAACGTTTGGCGCAATTTGGGACGATAAAAAAATTCGTACTGTGCATTTGTTTGTATTAAAAGCAAAGTATCGTAGTGAGCCGCGCTCTTATGAAAGCTTAGTGAGCAGGGTATCGCTACATAATGGGTTTAATAACGCCGTTAAAACGCTTATCACTAATCAAGTATTTAGAGTGCCGTTTAGTCATTTAGAACTTGATGTAGCCACATTACAAAGTACGTTAATGCAAGGCGCTAAGCAGCAATGCAAACAGGTGTACGAACTTATAAATTTAAACGACGGTTATATTGAATACGCCAACTCATTATTTTTTAGAAACAAAGCCTGTTATTTAATTGGGCGCTGCATTGCTAAAAATGGCGACAATATGCCTTTTGCTATCGCTATTTTAAATACCGATGAGGGACTAAAGCTTGATGCTGTAATGATGGGCGCCGATCAATTAAGTTTATTATTTGGCTTTGCACGCACCTATTTTATGGTTGATACCGATAAGCCCGCACGTTATGTAGATTACCTAAGTGTATTAATGCCACACAAACAACGCTTTGAGTTATTTAACGCCATTGGTTTTATAAAGCACGCCAAAACTGAGTTTTATCGGTATAAGGTCGATACGACTAAAAATAGCCCAGCCAACTTCAAGTATGTTAAAGCGCCAGGGACGCCAGGTATGGTAATGCTGGTATTTACTATTGAAGGGCTAGATTACGTTTATAAAGTAATTAAAGACAAATTTAGTGCGCCAAAAACAGCCACCAAAGCACAAGTGATAGACAAGTATAACTTTGTAAAACAAGCCGATAGGGTTGGTCGTTTGGTAGATACGCACGAGTTTAGATATTTAGCGTTCGATTTAAGCCGTTTTAGTGATGAATTGCTTGAGCAGATGAAAAACCAAATTGGTAGCAGTATGGTTATATCGGGTAAGGCACTCATTTTAAAGCACGTTTATGTTGAGCGTAAAATGACCCCGCTTAATTTATATATTAACCAATGCGATAACAAAACCTTAGAGAGCGTGATGCATGACTACGGTAAAGCAATTAAAGAGTTAGCGGGCGCTAATATATTTCCGGGCGACATGCTAATGAAAAACTTTGGCGTAACGCGATGGGGACGAGTGGTGTTTTACGATTTTGACGAAATTTGCCCGCTTACCGATTGCAACTTTAGAGAGGTTCCACAAACCCAAAATGCACTTGAAGAGCTAAGTAGTAACTCGTATTTTGATATAGCTGAAAACGATATATTTCCGAGCCAATTTAAGGTGTTTTTTAGTGCCAACGAGGTTGCGTTTAATTATTTTAATAATGAGCACAGTAACTTGTTTTTAGCGACGTTCTGGCAGGATTGTCAGCAACAAGTACATAATGGTTATCTACCCGATGTTTATCCTTATAAACAAAGTTGGCGCTTTTGAGGTTGTTTGAATCTGTGTTCATCCCCATCTATATGTTATTACAGTTTTTAAACTTGGAGCAACAATGAAATATATTTCTCATAAAGATGGCAACCTTGCATTTAGTGAAACCGAAAAGCCGGTTTTAAAGAGCCATGAAGTACTTGTTAAAGTTGCAGCAATAGGTGTAAACCGTGCAGACAGTATGCAGCGCCAAGGTAAATACCCGGCCCCTGCGGGAGATAGCCCTATTTTAGGTTTAGAATGTGCGGGTACAGTTACTGAGCTTGGAAAAGATGTAGATAAAAGCTGGCTAAACAAGCGTATTTTTACATTGTGCTCTGGTGGTGCTTATAGCGAATATGTAGCAGTTGATGCAAAACAGCTTATGGAATTACCCGATGATGTAACAATGGCTGAAGGCGCTGCAATAAGCGAAGTGTATTTAACGGCATTTGGCGCGTTATTTGAGCTTGGTAAATTACAAAAAGGGCAAACAGCGCTTATTCATGCAGGTGCTAGTGGTGTGGGCGGTGCAGCAATTCAAATGGCTAAAAGCGCAGGTGCTACCGTAGTTATTACTGCCGGTACGGATGATAAATGCCAACACGCAAAAGAACTCGGTGCCGATCATGCAATTAACTACAAAACCACTGACTTTGTAGAATATATGAAAGCAAATGAGTTAACAGCAAATGCAATTGTAGATCCTGTTTCGGGTAGTTACTTAAATAAAAATGCCGCTATTGCAGCCATGGATTGCCAAATTGTGATGCTTGCATTTTTAGATGGACGTTTTGCAGAGGTTGATTTTGCGGCGCTTTTACAAAAGCGTATTTCGTTTCATGCCTCAACGCTTAGAAATCGTAGTATTGAGTTTAAACGTCAGGTGCGCGACGACTTTGTAGCGCGTTTTTACAATGATATTGCCACTAAAAAGTACGACTTTAACTTGTATAAAACATTGCCTTGGAGCGACGCAAACGAAGCCCATGCTATTTTAGAGCGTAATGAAAACGCAGGAAAAGTGGTTTTACTTGTAGAGTAACTCTTTAATTTTAGGGTTTAGCCCATATACTAAGCCCTATAAAAAACACTTAAGGTTTAATAATGAATCCAATACTAGCAATACTTAAAGAGCACAATGTAAGCGACGAAAAAGTAAAAGCATTGTTTGAAGCGTTTACTCAAAACCCAATGATGGCAATGGCGCTTGTTCAAGAGCTTGGTATTCCGCCAAAAAAGCTACAGCAACTAATGGCAGTCGTGATGACTCAACCGCATCTTATTAAAGAAGCGACTGACGAACTTGGTTTAGATTTTGAAAAAGTAAAAGAAGCGAAAGAAAAACTAAATCAATAATTTGTTATGTCATGAAACAAAAATAAAAAAAAAAGCATAAGTATTTACTTATGCTTTTTTAGTTGGCTTATTCTTTTATGACTACTCTTTTGGAAGTAGTACGGTGTCGATAACATGAATTACGCCGTTGCTTGCTTTTACATCAGCTTTTACAACTTTAGCGTCATTTATCATTACGCCCATGCTGTCGGCTTTAACCATAACTGATTGGCCTTGTAGTGTTTTCGCACTATCTACCTTCATTACATCGGCTGCCATCACTTTTCCAGACACTACGTGATAAGTTAATACCGCCGTTAGCTTATCTTTGTTTTCAGGCTTGAGTAACATTTCTACAGTGCCTTCAGGTAATTTAGAAAATGCAGCATCTGTTGGTGCAAAAATAGTAAAGGGTCCTTTACCTTGCAGTGTTTCAACTAAACCTGCGGCTTTAACAGCAGCAACAAGAGTAGTGAACGAACCATTTTCAACGGCTACTTCAACAACGTCTTTTTTCATACCATGATGATCGGCATAAGCCATTGTAGTAAATCCAAGGCTTGCAGTTGTAAACAATAATGCAGTAGTAATTTTCTTAAACATTTTATTTTTCCTTTAAGTTAATACCCGTTGGTTTCGTTAAATGTTACGACGCTCTAAATTTAATCGATCAATTAAAATTAGTAGTCAACATGTTTTGTTACATCATTGATTGAACTGCAGCTAAATAGCAAAGTCATATAAACAGTTACTTAATTAAAGACTTGTTCAATTGAAGGGAATAGGCATGAAATTAGTTTATAAGTTTTGGAAAAACAACCGCTCTCTTATCGTATTTATTGCACTAATGAGCGTATTTAGAAGCGCTGTAGCCGATTGGTACGAAGTGCCAACAGGCTCTATGAAGCCAACAATTCAAGAAGGTGACAGAATACTTACCGATAAAATGGCCTACGATATTCGTGTCCCATTTACGCATATAAAACTACTTAAACTAGCGGACCCACAAACCGGTGATATTATTGTTTTTGACTCACAAGCTGCCGATAACCGTTTAATTAAACGTGTAATTGGTGTGCCAGGAGACACCGTTGCGCTTGAAAATAATGAGCTCATTATTAATGGTAAAAAACTTAATTATGCAGATCAGCAAAGCAACATAGACTCGCTTGATAAAATCGAAGATTTAAACGGGTTAGCGCATTCGATAAGAGTGGCAAATATTCCTTCACGTTTATCGGGCTTTGACGCAATTACAATTCCTGATGATTATTATTTAGCAATGGGCGATAACCGCGACAATAGCGCTGACTCGCGTGTAATAGGTTTAATTCCGCGTAATGAGTTATTAGGAAAAGCAGAGCGCGTTATAGTGCCTCTTGATTACGATAACTATTACTTACCAAGAAAAGACCGCGTATTGAAAAAGCTCAATTAAATAAGATAATTAATTTTAGAGTTAAAATATAACTGCCTATTTAGGCAGTTTACTTATATATTTTTTTACAAGCTTGGTAAGAACACTACGCTCTTGTTCGGTATTTAATATACGACTAAACATTACTTTAGCCCATAAAAAAACCGCTGACATATCAGCGGTTTTTTTATTGTATGAATAATATTACATTACGCGCATACCAGGCTCTGAGCCGTCATCTGGGTTAAGAATATAAATTTCTTTTCCGCCAGGGCCTGCTGCCAATACCATGCCTTCAGACATACCAAAGCGCATTTTACGAGGCTTAAGGTTAGCAACCATAACGGTTAGCTTGCCTTCGATATCCTCAGGTGCATAAGCTGATTTAATACCCGCAAACACTTGGCGAGTTTCGCCGCCTAAATCAAGTGTTAGCTTAAGTAGTTTATCTGCGCCTTCTACGTGCTCTGCTTTAGCAATTTTAGCTACGCGTAGGTCTACTTTTGCAAAATCATCGAACTCAATCTCGTCGCTAATTGGCTCTTTTGCAAGTGGGCTGTTAGGGTCAATTGTTACTTTTGGTGCTAAGCTTTCTTTAGATTCTTCAACCATTTTGTTCACTTTATCCATTTCAACACGTTGCATTAACGGTTTAAATTTATTGATAGGGTGGCTTACTAGTGCATTTTGAACGCCGTCCCATGCAAGGTCGTCATTTAAAAACGCTTGTACGTTGTCTGCCATTCCTGGTAGCACGGGTTTTAAGTAAGTAATTAAAACGCGGAACAAGTTAAGACCAAGAGAACACACTTCGTGTGCTTCTTGTTGCTTAGTTTCGTCTTTAATTAATACCCAAGGTGCTGCGCCATCAATAAATTGGTTTGCTTTGTCGGCAAGCGCCATTATTTCGCGAATTGCGCGGCTGTAATCGCGGTTCTCGTAGTGTGTTGTAATGCTAGGTGCAGCAGCTTGAAACTCTGCTAACAGCTCTGGTTGCATAATAGTGTTGCTTAGCTTGCCATCAAACTTTTTAGTAATAAAGCCAGCACAACGGCTCGCTATGTTGACTACTTTACCTACTAGGTCTGAATTTACGCGCTGTGCAAAGTCTTCTAGGTTTAAATCCAGATCAACAATACCGCTGCTTAATTTTGCTGCGTAGTAGTAACGTAAGTATTCTGGGTTTAAGTTATCTAAATAAGTACGCGCTTTAATAAACGTACCCTTTGATTTAGACATTTTTTCGCCATTCACAGTTACAAAACCATGAGCGAATACGTTAGTTGGCTTTCTAAAATTAGCGCCTTCTAGCATTGCTGGCCAAAATAAGCTGTGGAAGTAGATAATGTCTTTACCAATAAAGTGATAAAGCTCTGCGTCTGAACCTTCAGCCCAAAACGCATCAAAGTCGAGGCCTTTTTCGTCACATAGGTTTTTAAAACTCGCCATGTAACCAATAGGTGCATCTAACCAAACGTAAAAATATTTGCCTGGTGCATTTGGGATTTCAAAACCAAAATAAGGTGCGTCACGGCTAATATCCCACTGTTGCAAGCCATCGGTAAACCATTCGTCTAGCTTGTTAGCCATTTCTTGTTGAATAGTTCCCGAGTGTAACCACTCTTTTAGCATGCCTTCAAATGCTGGCAGGTCAAAAAAGTAATGCTCAGAATCTTTAAGTACAGGCTCAGCACCTGACATTACAGAACGCGGGTTAATAAGTTCGGTAGGGCTGTATGTAGCACCACACGAATCACAGCTATCGCCGTTTTGGTTTTCAGACTTACACGTCGGGCAAGTACCTGTTACAAAGCGGTCTGGTAAGAAAATACCTTTTTCTGGATCAAATAATTGCGAAATAGTGTGCTTTTTAATATGACCGGCATCGTTTAGGCGGTTATAAATAAGTTCGCTTAATTCTTTGTTTTCTTGGCTGTGGGTGCTGTGGTAGTTATCAAATTTGATATTAAAGTCAGCAAAGTCGCGTTGGCGCTCTATGCTCACTTGTTTTACCATTTCTTCAGGCGTGATCCCTTGCTTTTGCGCATTAAGCATAATTGGCGTGCCGTGGGCATCGTCTGCGCAAACATAATAAGCTTCGTGGCCTTGTAGTTTTTGAAAACGTGACCAAATATCAGTTTGAATATATTCCAATAAATGACCTAGGTGAGTAGGGCCATTTGCATAAGGTAATGCGCTGGTAATCAGGATCTTTCGCTGCGTCATAATCATTCCGAATTGAGGATAAAACGCCGTTTTTATTATACAAACGGCAATTATCATTAATTTATCTACAAGCTATCTGCTTAGAGTGCGCACAGCTTATGGATTTTTATTAATTGACTGGTGTTAATGCCCTGAATGTTACATAATTCCGTGGCACTTTTCATCAAAGAAACGCTATTTAATTGCTATGTTTGGACTGTCGAAACTATTCTCTTCTAAATCGGTGCAAAAACAACCGATTATAACTGCCTTAGCGGCATATCGTAGTGCGGCTTTTGCCGTCGGTATTGACGAAAGCTTCATTGATACTATTACTCAAAATGACGATAAATCACTACAAATCAAATTAACTCTGCCATTTGCTGGGCAATCAGAAATGCCTTTAGTTGAGCAACACGTAAGTGAAAGCTTAAATGTGCCTGTAACAATTAGCGCCAAGGTTATCATTAAAGAGGCGGCTAAGTTTAAAGCGATTAAACATATTGTACTTATTGCCTCAGGCAAAGGTGGGGTAGGTAAGTCGACTACTGCTGTTAACTTGGCAGGCGCGCTTAAAAATGAAGGCGCAAAGGTGGGTATTTTAGATGCTGACATTTATGGCCCATCTATCCCAATGCTTTTAGGATTAGTGGGCGCAGAGCCCGTCACTAAAGATAACAAACAGCTACAGCCTTTTGATGCAAATGGCATTAAAGCGCAGTCAATTGGCTTTTTAGTTCCAAGCGATGATGCCACGGTGTGGCGCGGGCCAATGGCGTCAGGCGCGCTGAGCCAGTTACTTAACGAAACCGATTGGGGCGAGCTTGACTACTTAATTGTTGATATGCCACCGGGCACCGGTGATATTCAGCTTACAATGAGCCAAAAAGTACCCGCTAGCGGCACCGTTATTGTCACTACACCGCAAGATTTAGCGCTAGCCGATGCGCAAAAAGGCATTGCTATGTTTAATAAAGTAAACGTACCGGTGCTTGGCTTAATAGAAAATATGAGCCACTACATTTGTACTCACTGTGGTGAAGCTAACCACGTTTTTGGTAAAGACGGTGCACAAAAACTGGCGCATAAGCACGGCGTGCCTGTACTTAGCCATATTCCACTTGCAATAGATATACGCGAGTATTCTGAGCAAGGTAAACTTATTGCAAGCGATAACGATGCCGCAATAAGCAAAACATACAGCGCAGCAGCAAGGTTAATAGCCAGCACGCTTTATTATCAACAGCATCACAATGCAATTGAAATTGTGATTACGGAAGATTAATAAATAATGAGACTTTCAGACACACATATTAAAGAATACTTAAGCGATGGCCGCATAGTTATTGAGCCTGCACCAACGAGCGAGATGATTTCAGGTGTAACGGCCGATTTACGCTTGGGTAATAAATTTAGAACGTTTAATGCGCATAACGCGGCATACGTCGATTTAAGTGGTCCAAAAGATCAGTTAAATAAGGCCATGGAATCGATCATGAGTGAAGAAATAGTGCTTGATGAAGGTGAAGCATTCTTTTTACACCCAGGTGAACTTGCACTAGCTATTACCCATGAAAAAGTAACTCTACCAGCAGATATAGTAGGTTGGTTAGATGGACGCTCATCGCTTGCGCGTTTGGGTTTAATGGTGCATGTAACCGCGCATCGAATAGACCCAGGCTGGAGCGGCAATATTGTTTTAGAGTTTTACAACTCAGGTAAATTACCACTGGCACTACGCCCACTGATGAAAATTGGTGCTATGAGCTTTGAAATGTTATCGGGCCCGTGTGAAAACCCATACAATATTCGTAAAGATGCAAAATACAAAGATCAAAGTAGTGCGGTAGCAAGTCGTATTAGTGATGATAATAGCTAAAAAAATTTAAGCGCTTTCGGCTAGTATTTCAAATTGCAAAGTTAACATGCTTTAACTTTGCTCACACCTACTCTTACTCTTAAAATTAACTCCCTTATTGTTTTATTTAAATTAAATACTTGCATTTAGGTTGTATTAATAAACTTTATTATCATTATGTTCAGGGATGAAAATGCTAAAACTTAATAATTATGATTTCGAATTTGAAGAACTTTTTGAAGAATCGCCTATTACAATAGAGATAAGACTGAGGCATATGAGTGAGCAATCTGTTGAGGTTGATATCAAAAAGAGGGCTTGTTGGGTTCTTTCTGAGCAATATCAAGAGCTTGCATGCGCATACTACGTTTTAGAAAACTACGCCGAGGCAAAGCTTTACTTAAAAAAAGCAGCGCCGTTTGCTTATTTAACAGGCTTTGACTCAGAACTAAAAGGACACAACAATGAGTGGACAATCCAAGGTGAGTTAAATGTCGCTCTGTTGTTCGGTGATGACTCAATAATAAGCAAGTTACGAGCTCATGCTGATGACTTTACAACCAGCAGCGTGACTAAAAAAGCTATTTTTTTATATGATCACTTACTAATAAAAATAGGCACAGGTAAAGTACCGCCGGAAGAAGAAATTGAAAATGCACTTAATGAGGCTAAATCAACTAAAGATAAAGATGTACAACAATGCATTGTTCCGCTTATTGAGGCGATTAAAGGTCTTTCCATTGGCGATGATTTATTATGGCAATCAAGCATTGACAAAGTAATTGCGTGGCACATTGATGAGTGTAAATACGGTGACTTCAAAGAAGATGGAAATGCGGTTATGTCATTAAATGCGCTTAGTATGGCTAAATTGGGTAAAGATATGCATGGTTGGCAGTGTAAAACTGATTCACTCTATTTACCGTTATATTTAATTGACTGCTAAATGCATTTTAGATTTACGTTCAAGGAATAAGAATGTTAAAACTTAATAATTATGATTTCGAATTTGAAGAACTTTTTGAAGATGCACCTATGTTTATTGATGTTAGGCTTGCTGATATTAACGATACTTTAGCTCCTCAAAAAGATAAAAAAGACGCTGCGAGAATACTTTCCGGAGAATATCAAGAGCTTGCATACGCATACTACGTTTTAGAAAACTATAAGGAAGCAAAACTATACTTAAAAAAAGCAGCACCATTTACTTACTTAAGCAGCTTTGACCCTGAGCTTAAAAATGTATTTGGTGATTGGAATATCCAGCATCGAATTAACTTAGTGATATTATTTGGTGATGTGGCGACAAAACAAAAACTGAAAACGGTTGGTTGGAGTTTACCTACTGATAATATTATACATCAGGCTTGTTATTTATATGATCATTTACTGATAAAAATAGGCACAGGTAAAGTACTGCCGGTAGAAGAAATTGAAAATGCGCTTACTGAGGCTAAAGCAACTAAAGATAAAGATGTACAGCAATGCATTGTTCCGCTTATTGAGGCCATTAAAGGCCTTACCAATGGCGATGATTATTTATGGCAATCAAGCATAGACAAAGTCATTGCGTGGCACGCTGATGAGTGTAAATACGGTGATTTCAAAGAAGATGGAAATGCGGTCATGTCATTAAATGCGCTTAGTATGGCTAAATTAGGTAAAGATATGCATGGTTGGCAGTGTAAAACTGATTCACTCTATTTACCGTTATTTTTAATAGACCAATAAAGACGTTTTATATTTAAGTTCAAGGAATAAGAATGTTAAAACTTAATAATTATAACTTTGAATTTGAAAAGCTTTTTAGAAAAGCACCTATAACTATTGAAATTAGATTAGCTGATATGGACAACAGGCAGACTCCTCTTGAAGAAAAGCAGGATGCGGCATGGATCCTTTCTTATAAATATCAAGATCTAGCATATGCGCATTATGTTTTAGAAAATTACACCGAGGCAAAACTTTACTTAAAAAAAGCAGCGCCATTTTCTTATTTAACAGGTTTTGACCCGGAAATTAAAGAGTATAACAATGAGTGGACTATTCAAGGAGAGTTAAATGTCGCTTTGTTGTTTGGAGATGAATCAATAATAAACAAATTACGTGAACATGCTGATGGCTTTACAACCAGCAGCGTGACAAAGAAAGCTATCTTTTTATATGATCATCTATTAATTAAAATTGGCACAGGTAAAGTACTGCCGGAAGAAGAAATTGAAAATGCGCTTACTGAGGCTAAATTAACTAAAGATAAAGATGTACAACAATGCATTGTTCCTCTTATTGAGGCCATTAAAGGCCTTACCAATGGCGATGATTATTTATGGCAATCAAGCATAGACAAAGTTATTGCGTGGCACGCTGATGAGTGTAAATACGGTGACTTCAAAGAAGATGGAAATGCAGTCATGTCATTAAATGCGCTTAGCATGGCTAAATTGGGTAAAGATATGCATGGCTGGCAATGTAAAACTGATTCACTCTATTTACCGTTATATTTAATAGACTGCTAAATGCATTTTAGATTTACGTTCAAGGAATAAGAATGTTAAAACTTAATAATTATGATTTCGAATTTGAAGAGCTTTTTGAAGATTCACCTATGGTAATTGAGGTCAGGCTTGCTGATATTAACGATCCGTTAGCTTCTCAAGAAGATAAAGAAGAAGCAGCACAAATACTTTCTGAAGAGTACCAAGAGTTGGCATATGCACACTACGTTTTAGAAGATTATGAAGAAGCTAAGTGTTATTTAAAAAAAGCAGCGCAATTCGCGTATTTAACAGGCTTTGATCCTGAATTAAAAGGACACAACAACGAATGGACAATTCAAGGTGAGTTAAATGTTGCTTTGTTGTTTGGTGATGACTCAATAATAAGTAAATTACGTGAATATGCAGATGGTTTTACAACCAGCAGCGTGACTAAAAAAGCTATTTTTTTATATGATCACTTACTAATTAAAATAGGCACAGGTAAAGTACTGCCGGAAGAAGAAATTGAAAATGCGCTTACTGAGGCTAAATCAACTAAAGATAAGGATGTGCAACAATGCATTGCTCCGCTTATTGAGGCGATTAAAGGTCTTACTATTGGTGATGATTTATTATGGCAATCAAGCATTGACAAAGTAATTGCATGGCACGCTGATGAGTGTAAATACGGTGACTTCAAAGAAGATGGAAATGCGGTTATGTCATTAAATGCGCTTAGCATGGCTAAATTGGGCAAAGATATGCATGGCTGGCAGTGTAAAACTGATTCACTTTATTTACCGTTATATTTAATTAATGATTAAATCTATCACCACTAATTTTAAGAGGTAATGATGAGTAGTGT
>NZ_JACJEP010000105.1:0-201 GCF_014164135.1 Pseudoalteromonas sp. SG45-1 | reverse complement strand
TAACACTTTAGTATTTATGCGACACGCAGTTTGTGTTGCATAATCGCTTGTTGGACTGAGGCGCTACCTGCTCGGTGTGTCAGAGTTGGTGTTGTTTATGCTATGGGAATTTGCTTTTTAGAGGCTCTAGCTAAATCAGCTAATTTAATAAGCTTACCTATTATAATTTAAGCTTTCCCTGCATTGCTCAGCGTTTATTAT
>NZ_JACJEP010000104.1:0-203 GCF_014164135.1 Pseudoalteromonas sp. SG45-1 | reverse complement strand
CTTCTCTTTGTGCAATAGATCTTTAAGTGGTTTTATTAGCAAAGAAATTAAATAAACAGAAGCGTTGCTTCTCGCGTAAGCAAGCTTCACTACTACAGCCAAATTTAACACCGTGAATAAAATTAACCTGTAGACGCACAACTTGTTGGCGTGACGGGCACAAAGCCCGTAAAAAGTAATTTTTTCACAAAGAGGTTAAGAGA
>NZ_JACJEP010000103.1:0-208 GCF_014164135.1 Pseudoalteromonas sp. SG45-1 | reverse complement strand
AATATAAAGATTCTTGGTTTACACTACGTGGCAATTGTAGGGAATAAAAACAACTCAAGCTAAGTCACCACCGAACTTGAGCTGCCTTTCACACTGACAACATCTTCACACACAATATAAAGATTCTTGGTTTACACTACGTGGCAATTGTAGGGAATAAAAACAACTCAAGCTAAGTCACCACCGAACTTGAGCTGCCTTTCACACT
>NZ_JACJEP010000102.1:0-215 GCF_014164135.1 Pseudoalteromonas sp. SG45-1 | reverse complement strand
GGGCCGTTGAAGACTACAACGTTGATAGGCAAGGTGTGGAAGTGGTGTGAGCCATTAAGCTAACTTGTACTAATTACCCGTGAGGCTTAACCATACAACGCCAAACGCGTTTTATGCGACAGTTTAGACAGAAGTTAATATAACTAAAGTAGAAATTACTTAGAAAGACTTAAAAAATATTATCAGATATTTTCCAAATTCAGTTAATGCGTAGA
>NZ_JACJEP010000101.1:0-216 GCF_014164135.1 Pseudoalteromonas sp. SG45-1 | reverse complement strand
AATTTGAAGCCTGGTAATGTCCTACTTTCACATAGCAAATGCTACACTATCATCGGCGCTGTTTCGTTTCACTACTGAGTTCGGCATGGAATCAGGTGGGTCCAAAACGCTATTGTCACCAAGCAAATTTGGGCGTTAATTCGTATATCTACGCATTAACTGAATTTGGAAAATATCTGATAATATTTTTTAAGTCTTTCTAAGTAATTTCTACTT
>NZ_JACJEP010000100.1:0-216 GCF_014164135.1 Pseudoalteromonas sp. SG45-1 | reverse complement strand
TGTGGAAGTGGTGTGAGCCATTAAGCTAACTTGTACTAATTACCCGTGAGGCTTAACCATACAACGCCAAACGCGTTTTATGCGACAGTTTGACAGAAGTTAATATAACTAAAGTAGAAATTACTTAGAAAGACTTAAAAAATATTATCAGATATTTTCCAAATTCAGTTAATGCGTAGATATACGAATTAACGCCCAAATTTGCTTGGTGACAAT